>JAGVHG010000039.1 GCA_020056715.1 Phycisphaerae bacterium
AGCGCCCCCTGGGCGTCGCCTGCTGCGCAACCACCCGTTCGGGATTCGGGGCACGCTGCGTTGCCGGTGGCGCGGGCGCGATGGGCGCTAACGCGAGCGTTTTGGGGGCTTGTCGCCTTTGGTTTGATGGGTGGGGCGATCGTGACGTTCTTGACTTCGCTCATTGCCACGGACATGGACCATCACGACATTACGCTCGTAGTCATCCTATGCACCGGGTTCGCGTCGTTCATGATCTTTGCGTTTTGTAAGACCGGTCCGATGAAGCGGATCGGTTTCTGGCGGGAGACCGTCCGACCCCTCCTGATTTCCGTGAGTCTCTTCGGGATCGGCGGCACCACCACGGGGATCGCACGGGAGTGGCATCACTCCTCGACGCCGTGCGATCTTGACCTGTCTTTCAGTACACCGGAGGACGCCGATATCGGGATTCATGTCGGGCAATTCGTCGACGTGCAGGCGAGGGTCCACGAGGCCCAAAAGCGGATCGCGGCTCGTGTGGGTTCGTTGCGGCTGGGGATCGAGGGCCGGAATGCCGGACTCCCGCGCCGCTGCGTATCGGACGAGGAGCGGGTGGCCCTGGTCAGCGGGCTGGTTCTTTCGTCGCTGTTGTTCCTCTCGCTCATGCTAAGTTTCCTGACGGGCGGTCGGCCGCGCCCGACCCAACCGTTTCTCCAAGACAGCGAATCCGGCGCAGACCGACCCGCTGCCGTGGCGTCGCCCGTGGGGGTCAGGCCTCATCGCGGCGGAGTCGTCTTGGTGCTGGGGATTTTGAGTCTGGTCACTTTTCTTTTCCCGTTGGGGGTTTGCGCCTGGGTCATGGGGGAGCACGATCTATCCGAGATGCGTGCGGGGCGGACGGACCCCGAGGGAATGGGGATGGTGAAGGCGGGTAAGGCCTGCGGGGTGATCAGTGTCGTGCTGACCATCGCGGGGAGCGTCGTCGCCTTTCTATCCGTGGCCTTTTTTTTCGGTCACTAGAATTGACATCAGCTCGCGGGCTTGCGGGCGGACGCGGACGGCGATATACGTCGGGCATGGGTCGTTATCCGCGACGTCGTCACCTTCCCCTTATCGGGTTACTTCCCACGCTGCTGCTTGCGGCCGGAGGCTGTATGTCCGGCGCCGAGCGGGGAAGAATCCTCAAGGACAATGACGCACTACTTCGGGGCAAGGAGCGGCTTGAACGCACCGTCGCGGAGCGCGACGCAACGATAGCTTCGTTGGAGCAACAAACCGAAACCCTTAAAGGGTTCGGCCCCGATCGGAAGGCCGACCTCTTCGCCCCGGTTAAGCTCGAGATTGCCAGTCTATCGGGCGGGGCCGACTACGACGGCAAACCGGGCGACGACGGCATTACGGTTTATCTCCGTCCCCGCGACGCGGATGGGGACGTGGTGAAAGTTCCGGGGCGGATGAAGGTCCAGCTTGTGGACAACACGGACATCGGTTCGCCGCGTGTGCTTGGCGTATTCGTATTCGAAGACCTCAACGAGGTGCGGAAGAACTGGCACGGGAAGTTCGGTACCCAGCATTTCACCCTCAAGTGCCCCTTTCCACCGGATGTTCAACTTCCGAAATCGCGTAGAGTCCTCGTGAGTGCCGAGTTCCTAGACCTGCTGAGCGGAGCGACGCTGACCGCCAGCAAGGAAGTTGGGTTCTCGATCCCTGAGCACTAATGGGGATCCTGTTGCCTAGTTCATTAGAGCCTATCCAATAATATGTTGCACCGGCATCCTGTCGGTGTTTTCACGGGCTGGAAGCCCGTGCCACACCTGTTTTTGAGATAGGCCCTTAGGGATTTCCCAGGTCCGAATAATCTCGACCTGTCGTCCAGGGCGGCTATAATAGAATTGTTGCCCTTGGCGACCGTCCGCCGTGCCGAGGGGGATCTCGCTCTAAACGAAGGAGAGGAAAGCTTTGCTCCCAAGGTTGCCGCTCGCGGCGTTTCTCGCGCTCATTCCATACCTGTCGCTCGCCGCGACCGCGAGCCGGGCGCAGGAGCTGAAACGATTCGACGGCTACCAGATCGTTCGCGTCGAGGTCAACACCCAGGCCGAGCTTGCCGCACTAGAACAGCTTGGCGTGGAAATTCTCAACTGCACGCCCGGCATCGGTCCGATGGATGTGCTCGTGTCAGCGGACCAGCTCGCCGCCGTACGAGGGGTCGCGCGGATCGAGCGCGTTTTACAGGACGACGTGCAGGGCATGGTGGACCGCGAACGTGCCCCGCTTGCGGTGGCCGCTGTGGACCCGTTCGCTGACTTCTTCCTGAGCTATCACCCCTACGAAGGCATCGGCGGCATCGTCTGGTACATGAACGAACTGGTGACGCGATATCCAACGCTCGCGTCGATGGTCAACGTGGGTACGACGCTCGAAGGACGAACGATCTGGGGCGTTCGCATCACGAGCAATGCCGTCGTCACGAAACCGGCGGCCGTCTATTTCGGTTGCGAACACGCACGCGAGTGGATTACCGGTACGGTCCCACCGTACATGGCTAACTATTTCCTGGAAAACTACGGCGTCGATCCGCAGATCACGGACTTGGTGGATCACGTCGAGTTCTTCCTTATCCCCGTCTTCAACGTCGACGGCTACATCTACTCCTGGACGACGGACCGATTATGGAGGAAGAACCGGCGCAACAACGGCGGGGGGGTGCTTGATGGCGTAGACATCAACCGCAACTGGGGCGAGGGATGGGGCGGTCCGGGATCGAGCGGCACGATGAGCGATCCGACGTACCGCGGAACGGCACCCTTCTCCGAACCGGAGACGCGGGCGCTCCGCGACTTTTTCATCGCCCACCCCAATGTTCGCGTGCAGTTGGACGTGCACAGTTATTCGCAGTTGATTCTCTGGCCGTATGGATATACGCAGGCCTTGTCGCCGGACCAGGCCGTTTACCAGGACATCGGATCGGCGATGAAGTCGCTTATTTACGGCGTGCATGGAGTGAATTACAACATCGGCCCGCTCTACACCGCCATCTATCCCGCCGCCGGGGTGTCCGTGGACTGGACGTATGCGCAACGGGGAATCTTGTCGTACTCCTACGAGGTCCGCGACACGGGCTTTTACGGGTTTATCCTGCCCGCGGATCAGATCATCGCCAACAATGAGGAGCTGCTGCCGGCCACATTGCACATGACCAACTCGGACTGGGTCCGCTCGCCGCTGCGATTCGAGTTCCCCAACGGACTGCCAAGTACGGTGACGGCGGGCGCCGACACTCCGATCTTCTTGCGGATCATTGCACAGTCGGAGTCGGTAGAACCCGGGACGGCGAGCCTGCATTATCGCAATGATCCATCCGGGCCGTTCGTGGTCACACCATTGACGCCGCTGGGCGGTTTGGACTACCAGGCGGTATTGCCGGCGACGAATTGCACATCGACGCCCGAGTTCTATTTTAGCGTGGAGGGCAGCGGCGGAACGCCGATGACGAATCCTCGCCAAACCCCGACCGCACGGTATTACTCTACGGTCGTCGTATCACAGTTCTTGACGTTCTTCCAACAGAATTTGGACGGTAATCCAGGATGGACGAAGCAAGGACTTTGGCTGTGGGGGCACCCAACGGGCGGCGGCGGCACACAAGCGGGTTACCGGGATCCCACATCCGGCCATACCAACAGTTATGTGTACGGATATAACTTGAGCGGCGACTACCCGAACAACATGCCCGAATACAGCTTAACCAGTCCGAGGATCGACTGCAGCGGTCGATCGGGAGTGCACTTGACATTCTGGCGCTGGCTGGGAGTGGAGCAACCGGCGTATGACCATGCATACGTGCGGGTGGTGAGCGACAATGGGATCAATTGGACGACAGTGTGGCAGAATGAGACGGAAGTCGCCGACTCCGCATGGGTTTTCCAGGATTTGGATATCTCCGCCGTAGCCGACGGCCAACCGACGGTGTATTTGCGTTGGACGATGGGATCGTCGGACGGCGGCTTGACCTACTGCGGTTGGAACATCGACGACATCGGTCTCTATTCCACTCTGTGCAACGGGATGATGGGCGACTACAACGGCGATGGCCGAGTGGATCAAGAGGACTTCAACCAGCTCCTAACGTGTCATGCCGGCCCGGACGTTCCGGTCGGCCCCGGCTGCGCAATCTTCGATTTCGACGCGGACGCCGACGTGGACTTGCGGGACTTCGCCGAGTTTCAACTTCGATTCACCGGCCCCTGACTGACGCTACTTTTTGCTGGAGGCTTTTTCGCGTTCTTTCTCGTAGCGCTCGATGATTTCTTCCTGGATGCTGGCGGGGGTGCGGGCCAGAGAGCGTCAGGCGTCTTCCTCAAACGCACGCGGCAGGTCACGAGCACCATGAATCACGCGGATGATTTGCACCGGTTTCGTGTCTGGCCGGAAGATGATGAGATAAGAAAAGACCTTGACGACCCGGAGCTATTCATCGGCCAAGTCGTCGCGTTGGTGGCCCAGGAACGCCGGTTGGGCACCGACCTTCGAGAACCCTTCATAGAGCTTGCGGTGAACGTGAAGTGCTCGGTTCGGTCCGTTGTGTTCAAGCACGTATTCGAGAATGCCGTCCACATCGCGGGACGCGGACGGGGTGAGGAGAAACGAGCGGGTCATGCCCGCCGTTTTACACCGGATTTCTGAGGCGTAGAAGCCACCGCCTCTTCGAGGCGAGTCTTCCAGCGAGCAAAGAACTCTTCGCCATCGACGAACTCGCCACGACGAGCTTCATCGAGTCCTTCGCGAACTTTGGCCCGAATGGATTCACGGGCACGGTTCAGAACATCCGGCGGAATGCTGGCTGCTTCATCCGGCGCCAGCCCTTCGACGAGCCACTTGTCCAGGAGCCTGGTCTCTTCGTCGCGTTGCAACAGGCGAAGGCCGTCGCGGAATACCTCGCTGGCCGAGTGATACCGCCCGGACACAACAAGCCCCTGAACGAAGCTTTCGAGTTCGGGCGTGACGGACACGTTCATGCTGGTTCTGATCGCCATGTTCAAAGCGTAACACAGGAAGGTGGCTGTGTCAATTTATGACACAGGCAAATGATCAAAAAGGCTCCTTTGTAGCTGCTTGCAAGGAATGGTAGGCGTTGTTATAGGACGTTACTCTGTCTTGCCCCAGTACGGGTGTCGTCAATTGGGTCCAATCTGCCATGACAAACCGAGATCGTATTCCGCCTGCGGCCCGATTCACCAGGAGTACTACTTCTTGCTTGCGGCCTTTTCGCGTTCTTTCTCGTAGCGTTCGATGATTTCTTCTTGGATGCTGGCGGGGGTGCGGCGGTAGCAGGCGAACTCCATGGAGAAATTGGCCCGGCCCTGGGAGGCCGAGCGGAGGTCGGTGGAGTAGCCGAACATGTTGGCCAGCGGCACCTCGGCGAGAATGACGGCGGCGTTGCCCCTCATCTCGCTTCCGGTAATCAGCCCGCGCCGAGAGGCAAGGTCGCCGGTGACTCCGCCTTGGTAGTCCAAAGGCGTCTCAACCTCGACCTTCATGATAGGTTCAAGCAAGACGGGCTTGGACTCGCGGACGACTTGACGAAACGCCGCCCGAGCGCAAACCTGAAACGCGAGGTCCGATGAGTCCACGGCGTGGGACGAACCGTCCTCGAGGATCATCTTCACCCCGACGACTTCAAACCCCGCGACCGGCCCCTTGGACCGCGCCATCTGGAAGCCTTTGTCGACGGAAGGGATGTATTCCGAAGGCACACGGCCGCCGGTCACTTTGTTCTCAAATTCGTAGTCGTTCTCGCCGTTGGGTGGGAGCGGGACCAGCCG
>JAGVHG010000190.1 GCA_020056715.1 Phycisphaerae bacterium
GGACGCGAGCGGCGACAACCGAGTTCTTCAAGCGGACGCGGGTTTAATCAATACTTTCGTGCCGTGTCTTACGGGCTGCGGGGACCAGAACCGCAATGATATTAACGGCGACGGCCGTGTGCTGCAGGCAGACGTAGGCCAAGCCGCCTCTGCTGTATCGTCCCTGCCGGTTCCGAAGCCGTCCGGGTGGTAAGTGGGATTAGTTATCGGCCCCTACGCCGGGCAAAAAGCGCTCTTGCGTAGCTAGGCTATCGTGGGTATGATTAGGAAACTTGAACTCCCCGAGATGTTGTGGGAGGGGTTAGATTGTGTTAAAGGAGAATGAAATGAGGAAGGTCGCAATTGGGTTGTGTGCAATTGGTTTGATGAACGCCTCGGCAATGGCTGGGCTGGTCACATTTGCGCCGGTGGCGCAGGATGTCCACGTCGACGCTGTCGGCCCAGCGGCCATCTTGACGATGGATCTAACGCTAGGGGCGCAAGGCGTCGTCACGACGATTAGCGGCGCTGACGTCGTGATCGGCTCGAACGATACACCGTTCTCGTTCGCCTATAGCGACGCGTTCCTCGCAGCGATGACGGGTGTCTCACCGATCGGCCCGAATAACGGCATCTATGCTTACGACGTTCTTGTGGGCGGGAGCAACACGACGACTGGGGCCGGTACGTCGCTGTCACTGGGGAGGGTTACGGTTGACACAACCTTGCTGCCCGAAGGCACCTACCACATTGGGGTAGACACGAACAATCCCCTTGATGGTTTTAGCGGTATCTTCCGCGGGCTGCCTGGTCAACCGTTCGTGTCCGAGAGTCTTTCGGGAGGCGGCACGTTTAGTGTCGTCCCCGAGCCGGCCACATTGTCGCTCCTTGGCCTTGGCCTGCTTGGGTTCATTCGTCGTCGCTCTGCGGCCTAGTTGTTTCCCGCGGGCCGGGCGACGCAGTGATTCTGCCCCAGTGATGTTGGGATGAATCGCGGGTCGCCAAAGCAGTGCTGGACCACGCCGGGTTCAGCGCACCAACAACAAAAACGGCGAAAAACCAAACTTCTGCGACTCCTCATTGATTATCGGAGCCGGGCGCGAGTAGGACTCGTCGCCCGGCTCTTTATTTGGGGGGATACGATTGTGGCCCGATGCTGGCGTGCAGACCCTGGTGGCGTTGGCCGATAGCAACCGGGTGGACGGTTCTGCGCTGGCGCTCATAGTTTCTTGGGCTACGGAGAACGGTTAGACCATCATCCACTGCCATGTGGACACCCGCACGGGAGTGTAGGGGAGCGGCGGGTTTTTTGATCGCGCCGAGAGGCGGCTGTAACGACTTATGGCATAGAGGGCACTGTGCCCAAACTGGATAAGGGGCTGCGGTAGTCTTCGAAGCCGGTCGTGCTTCGGATGGCTGCGTAGCGATGTGGCTTGCTGACGTGAGTCTTACAGCGTCGGCGTTTTTCGGAGGTTATTGGTATGAAGACGGGATGGCTTGGTGTGTTTCTGGCGGCGGGGCTTATGAACTCGGCCGTGATGGCGAGCAACATTAACATCAGTGTGCAAGGGCCGAACGGCGAGCCGTTGGTGAACGTCCCCGCGGGAGGGACCGTGAACTACCAGGTTGTCGCCGAATTGACGGACAACCTGAACGAAGGGTTGGCGCTAGTTGGGTTCAGTCTGCATTACACCGGCGGTGCCATCGGCCAACAGGGGAACACCCCGAACAGCGCCCCGATGACCAACTTCGTGATCACGGCCGGGATCACCAACCCGGCGGGTTTCGGCGGCACGATGATCGGCGGCGACTTGATTCAATGCGGCGGGGCGCAGAACACGATCAAGAACACAGTGGGGAACGCACCGTTCCCGATCGGCTCGGTAATCACGGGGATTGGCTCGCCTGGCTCGCCGGTGGTTGTCTTGACCGGGAGCTTCACGAAGCCGGCCGGTGCCGGTGACTTCCAATTGGTAGCTACTGCTGGTGAGGTGTTCGCCAACGTGATCACCGACGGGCAGGACGGATCGGGGGCCTTCTGGGCAACGGAGCCTGCGGGTGTGGGGACGATCTCCAACCTTGCCGTTGTGGACGTTCCACCAGCGGTCCTCGCTTCTTCGATTCCGCCGTTCACCGGTTTTGGAATCGCGACCGTGCCGGCTAATGGGGCGCTGTGGCGATCTGCGGGGAACGTCGTACGCTTGACGTTTAGCGGAGGGATCCTGCCGGGGCTTCCGGGAGCAGGACAGCTTTTGATCCAAGAGATGTTGCCCGGTCATACGGTTGGACCGGACCTTTCGGCGTCGTTTGCGTTCACGCTGGAGTCGGGGAACACGGTGTTGCGGATTCGGGATGGACTTATTCCGGCGACTCCGACCGCAACCTTGGGGCACCGGAAATGGTACGTGATTCAGAACACCGGCGGATGGGTTGGAGTGGCCAACTTTGTGGCCGAATTCCCGTCACAGGCTGGGGACGCGAGCGGCGACAACCGAGTTCTTCAAGCGGACGCGGGTTTAATCAATACTTTCGTGCCGTGTCTTACGGGCTGCGGGGACCAGAAC
>JAGVHG010000087.1 GCA_020056715.1 Phycisphaerae bacterium
AAGCGGTCAAAGAAGTGGCCAAGGTGAGTCATGAGCGAACCGTGATCCGCCGCCTCGAAAAACTCCTGGCGGCCTAAAATCGGTCAGTTTGAGTAATAATGTCATCCTACGGAGCCGTGGAGTCGTATAGCGCTCCGCCATCGACGCAGCTCGCTCCCGGGCGCTGATCGTGGGGCACGCAGACCAGGACCGCTCCCGTGCATGTGCCTCCGTTGCCGTCATCAGCGGTAAAGCCGATATGGTAAACCCGCCCGTTACCGGGCGTCTTGGGGTTTCCGTTCCTTTCGGCCCGAACGTTCGCAGTAGCCGTTCCAACGCCTATTCCGTCCGGCACAGTGTTGCCCGCCCCGCCGCCCGACTGCCGGACAAGTTCATCCTGGAAGATCGAATCGATGGTGATCGCGATCGGGTCGCCATCCGGATCCGTCACACCCAGAATCGTAATGGGGACGAACTGGTGGTTGGGTGCCCAGAGTTGCGATGGACTGGCCGACGCACCCGAGCAATCCGGCGGCTCATTGCACTGAATCGTCAGATCATAAAGGATCGGGGTGTCATTGACGCCCGGATCGCGAGAGAGTGTAGCCCGGATTTCCAAGTACCGTCCGGTCACACCCGTGGCCCCGCCGTTGGTCACCGCCACAAACACCTGCGCCGGCAAGTCCGCAATGTTGTCCGCAGCGCGAACCTCCACGCCCACGCTGGTTCCCGGCGGCTCGCTGCTCGTCCAGGACATGTCGCAGCCCAACGTTCCCGCGGCCCCCGTGTCGTACACGACCGTCCAAGTGCCTTGGGGAGACGTAGAGCCAATGACCACGGTCCCGGTCATATCACTATAGTTGTAGGGTCCTGCGCCCAGCCCCAACGGGACGGTGAGGTCGACGGCACCGAGCCCATCGAAATCGCCGTTGGGATCGATGCGGGAGGCGTCGTCGGAGCACAGGTTGGTGGACCAGACTTTTCCATTGGAGTCGACGGAGACACCGGTCGGGCAGTTACCGACGGAAATCTTCTTCAAGAAATTCCCGTTGTTATCCAACCGAGTGACGCTGCTTTCCCCACTGTTTGCGATCCAGACATGGTTATCCGCCGGGGTGACGGCGACGCCGCGACCACAGGAGCCGAACGTCGGGAAAACGCCCATCTGGGTTCCATCCGGCGCATATTTCGTTATAGTATTGTCACAGAAGTTGGAATTCCATATCTTTCCAAATCCGTCAATACCCAGCCCGTAGCAGGTGTTGCCCGTGATAAGGCAAGTCGCGGTCGCCAGGTTGGCGGTGTCCACTCGCAACAAAACCGGATTGAGCGAAGCGGACCACAGCACGCCGTTTCCGTCGATCAGCCCGCCGTATCCTCCGCACCCGGCATTGAATTGAGTGCCCGGAACCGGAACTCCGCTCACGCCGCTGACCTTTTCATGGTCCAGGTCACCCAGACCGCCGGCCCACAGATCGTTGTTGGCGTCGATCGCCATGGTCCGCGTGCCTGTTCCGGTGACGCGGGTGTAGTTGATAATGCACTCATCCTCTGCTGTTGTAACGCCCCCGTCGGTATCCGCGCCGCCGGCGTTGGTCCACGGCAAAATATTTGCAAGAGCAAACGAGGTCTTGATCAATCCATCGCCGTCCCGATCCGTACACGTGTTGTACTGGAAGGGCGGCTTGACGTACTGCCCGAGCGGATTGGGCGTTCCATCGGCATTAGCCCGTGTGCCGCCGATGAGAAGCCCCACGCGGGCGACGGAGCCCTTGTCCTGTCCACCGGAAAAACCGTACTCGGCTCGATTGCCAAACCATACGTTTCCGAGCTGGTCGACGGTGGTTCGAGAAGGGTCCCTGCCCATTCCATCAGGTGCCGTCAGATACTCGCCGAGTATCGTGCCAGTGTTCACGTCTACACGAACAATTGTGCCTCTCGCCGAACAAGCGATGTTCACGAAGGGGAACGGTGTGGTGACGGTGTTCAGTTGTAGCTGGTCGTTGTTGGGTGCATCGTGATTCACGTTCAGCAAAGCGCCCTCGTCAAAGTCCGCATCCAGCGTGTAGGTGCGGCTTTGCCCATAGGCCATGCTTCCGCCAAAAACCAAAACTGTGCCAAGTATGTAATCCAAAATCTGCGCGTACTTCCTAAGCTTCATCTTGAATTCCCTCTTAAAAAGGGTCATTACTTTGAATACCGGTCCAACTCATTGATTGCCACATTATTGAGTCTTCATCCGACAACACAGTTCGCAGGCAAGTTGACCACCCCCGTTCTCCGAACCGATTGGGGCACACGACGCGCTTTGCGTCCGCTGGACCCAACGTACTTTTGTTGTTTCTCGTGGCGCGTTTTTCGTCTGACCTTTCAAGTGGCAAGAACCTAGCAGTCCATCCTGGAGCTGATCGAAATCTGCAACCAGGGCTTCCGACCGGTGAGTTGCAATTAGAACCGCTAGCGGGACGCCGTCAAGTGCTTTTTCTATATACATATACTTTATTTAATTAATCTAACGCGGTCCATCTACTTGCCACAGCATGTTGGGTTACTGAGGGTGGAACACCACAAGCTATATGATCGGAGGCGGACCGGTGTGTACACTTCGTGGGCGATCTATCACTTTTGAGAAAAGCGCGCTTTCTGCACGGGCCAAAAACTTAGGTTGTGTTACCGCACCGGGCTACTCAATCATGCAGCATTTCTTGTACTTCTTGCCGCTGCCGCATGGGCACGGGTCGTTGCGCTTCAACCGGCTGCCGGGTCTGACGATGGGTTTGGGCTTGCCCGACGCCGCTTCCTCGAAAGCATCCTTGAGCGCCCCGGCGTAGGCTCCAAGCACTCTGCCGCCTCCCAGTCGGCCTTGCGCCTCCAAATCAGCCAGGAACGCTCCACACAGCGCGGGTGCGTCCCCTTTGACCGACGCGGGCAGGTTGAGCTTTGCGACCGTCCCCAGGAGAGCCGATTTCACGTCCGCCTCTTCCACGTCTTCCGGTTCGACGTCACGATGTTCACACGCCGCGACCAGGAATCGGACGAGCACGTCGCGGGCGTATTCGCGCAATCCGCCGGCAATACGGCGGATCGCGTCGGACGTGCAGAAGTCACCGACCCAGTTTTCGATCCGTTCGCGAGTGTATGGTCCCATGACGCCTGTTGTTTCGTCAGTGGCTTGCTAAGGTTTGACTTCGGCTCGTTGAAAAAGAAAGGCGCACTCTTCAAGCCGGTTTTTCCCATCAGCGTAGACCGCGAACTTGCCCCCGGACCAGATGGAGGCCCCCGCAAACCGACCATCCTTGGCGAGGGCGTAAAACTTCAGGTCGAAGTTGGGCCGACCGTCCAGATGCAACAGCCGTTTCTCGGTTGTGTGATGGACCGCCCGCTGGACTGCTTGCAGGGTCGCCTCGGCGGGCGTCGCACCGTGTCGCATCGCCTCGACGATCATGTGTGTGCCGCAGATTTTGATGTTAGCTTCGCCGCGGCCGGTGCTGCCCGCTGCGCCTACTTCATTGTCCACGTAAAGCCCCGCTCCGATGATCGGCGAATCGCCCACCCGGCCGGGGAGTTTGTAACTCAATCCGCTCGTCGTCGTGACGCCGCTCAGATCCCCTGCCGTATTCAACCCCAGGCAGGAAATGGTTCCGTAGGTAAACGCGAAGCCTCGCCTCGCGTCGGATCGTTTGTTGGGATCGGGCACTTCCGAAGGAATCCAGTTGTCTTTATCCGAGTGGTGTTCCTTCCAATCCAGCCAGAGCTTGCGCGATTCTTCAGTGAGCAGATCGCACTCCTTGAACCCATGCGACCGGGCAAAACGCAGCGCCCCTTCGCCAACGAGAAAGATATGATCCGTCCGCTCCATGACCACCTTGGCGACCTGCGACGGCGTCTTGATGTTCCGAAGAGCGCCGACCGCCCCCGCGCGGCACGACGGCCCGTGCATCACGCTCGAATCGAGCTCGACGATACCGTCCTCATTGGGCAATCCACCGTAGCCGACGGAGTTGTCGTTGGGGTCTTCTTCGACGATGTTGACACCCGCGATCACCGCGTCCAACGTATCCGCCCCGGCGGCAATCATTTCCGCCGCCTTCTCCGTCGCCCGAAGGCCATTGGCGCTCGATATCACCACCGGGCCGGATACTTTCAGCGCCGTCGGCGTAGGCTCCTCAGCCAGGCTTTGGTTCAATGCACCGGCAAGGGCAGCCGCCGCGGCCGCCGATTGCAGAAAGTCTCGTCGTGATAGGTCCGTCATGAATTCACCATGCAACGGCGGGTCGCCGCTTTCCCGAAACGCCTTGGACAGGGCCTAACGTAGGCCCGGCCGCCACGCGAACCGCGGCCTTCTCCGCGTGCCGGTCAACCGCGACATTCTCTAACCGCAAGAGTCTAGCCTTCTCGTCTACGCCGTCGGTGGAGGAGAAGCCGCCGATCGAACCGTCAGCGTGGAGAACGCGGTGACAGGGGATCACCAACGGCAGCGGATTACGCGCCATTGCGCCGCCAACCGCTCGCGCCGCATTCGGCTTTCCCACCGCTCGTGCGAGGTCCGCGTAGGATGCCGTTTGTCCGTAGGGAATCCGCTGACACGCCTCCAACGCCGACTGATGAAACGGCGGCATTCCGCTCAGGTCGATATCGATCAAAAACCGCATTTGCTTACCTTCGAAGTAGTCGACGACGGCTCGCTGAAAGCGAGGCAAGGAATCGGGCGCCTCGATCGCGTCCGGCCACGACGCACGGATCGCTTGTTTGATCTCTTGTCGTGCCCGCGGAAGGAACGTCGCAATGAGGCGCTTGTTGTGCTCAACGAACCCGAAGGCGCCCCACGCGGTGTCGAAGATGGCGTAACGCATCATGATGTTTTCCGGGCGGTCACGCCATGGCCGACCCTGGCGGCGATGAACACCGACGGGACGATGACGCGACAGGTAGCTTGATACGGCAAGCCAACCGTTTTCGCAAGTGCTAAAAAGGTATATGATTCCTGTAGTACCGCGATAAGGCGGTGGTCGCCGAACGTGGATCGGCGGCCTGGCCCCGTTAATCCCTTGTAACAAATGCACTTATTCACCATTCTTGCGTTTGCGATGCTTTTCTGGCGCGCCGATTCGCCGGGCGAGTGGAGGCTTCTGCCGGCGGACGATGTATTTTGGACCCTCTTGCTCGTCGTGGGCCAGCCGTTGCTTCTCCTCGTTGCCGCAGTGTCAGCCGCCAAGCGTGCCCATAGGCTCCACGACAAGCACCCCGAGGCCCCCCAGATCGGCCAGCGGTTTCACCATCGTTCGCTGTTCCTCTTGCGGATGGGTCTTTTCGTTGGTTTTGCCGCGGCGTTGCTGCTGACGCCCTGGCCGGAATGGTTCGAGTTCGGTCGCATCACACCCGCGCTGCAAATCATCGGTGACTTGATCGTGCTTTCTCCTTTCTTCGGGGGCGCTTTGGTCCTATGGATCGCCGCGTACCCAGCGGAGCGTGCCCTCCGCCTTTTGGGCGAACCGCAATCCTATGACCAATCTACAACCGACGGTCCCGGATGGAGGATAGGCCCCTATCTCGATTTTAATCTCCGCCACCATCTCCTGGTCGTCGCCGTGCCGATGACGCTGATATTGTTCGTGTCGAACATGACCCGCGGGTACGGCGCCGTGCTCAGGCGTTGGAGCGGATGGGTGTGGACGCCGGACGCGCTCCTTGCCGTTGTCGCCGGGGGGGTTTTCGTGGTCGCACCGGTGTTGCTATGCCGGATTTGGCGTACCGCG
This sequence comes from Phycisphaerae bacterium, assembly GCA_020056715.1. Taxonomy (GTDB): domain Bacteria; phylum Planctomycetota; class Phycisphaerae; order UBA1845; family UBA1845; genus SBAX01. The sequence continues at coordinate 5,736 of JAGVHG010000087.1, forward strand.
CCGTTGGAGTCGGGGCCATTGCGCGAGCGTCTTGAGATCATCTGTCGACGCATCGGTCTACGCTGTCGCGACATCCTTATCTGGAACAGCGATGGAATCATGATCAACGCCGCGGTCATGGGCGTCTTCGCTCCCGTTCGGTACGTTTTGCTGTCGGATGCCTTGCTGGCCACGATGAGCACCAGGCAGATCGAGGCCGTCTTCGGGCATGAGGCGGGCCACGTCCGCCATCGACATATCCAACACTTTTTGGTTTTCGCCCTGGTGGGTTGGTTGACTGTCGCCGGTTTGATGGAGGGGCTGGCACGGACCTCGACGGGTTCGACGGCGTGGTGGGGTCTGTCTTCGACCGCCATTCAGGGGCTGGGCCTGGCCGCCACGGTTCTGTTCTGGGGACTCGGGTTTGGTTGGGTTTCGCGGCGATTTGAGCGTCAGGCCGACTTGTTCGGCGCGCGCTGCGTCACACCATCTGATGCAGAATGCGACCGACCGTGCAGCGTCCACCTCGATGCTCAATCCTCATATCCACAGGACGGGCGGGTCTGCGCTACTGCGGCGGCCGTCTTTGCCTCAGCGCTGCAGCGCGTGGCACTACTGAACGGCATCCCGCCGGAGGAACGGAGCTGGCGACATTCTTCCATCGGCAGTCGGATTCGATTCCTCGTTTCGCTGGCGGGTGATCCGGCCAGGGCGATGGCGTTCGAACGCCTCATCCGTCGGATCAAAACCACGCTTCTTGCGGCGGCCGTCCTGGGCGGAGCTTTCTTCGTCTACTACTGGACCGTCGCCGCCACAACCCGCTAACAATCAACAGTTACAACTCGGTTGACGAGTCTTACGACTTCGGATACACTGTAAGGATCGCCTTGAAACTTTGTTACGGAGGGTACGCCTTGAAAGCCGCTCAGATCGCGTGGAGCATCGTGGGAATGCTGTCGGTATCCGCGACGGCACGGGCGTTGGATCCGATCGGGACGACATGTACAAGCACAGAGCAAAGCGTCGAAGTGGCAAGCGGGTTCAACGACGCCGTCTTCGCGGGCGCCCGCCGAGTCACAACGCCGCCCCCGGAAAGACCGGACGATCCACCCGCGCCAACGGCATCGCTCGGTCTGCGCGCGGAAGGGCCTCGGGGCGTCTACGCACTCGGTCCCGCGACCAGTGTCCAGGTGAACGTCAATGCTTCAGGTAACAATATCCTCGGCGACGCCGCCAACGAGCCGACTATCGCCATTGACCGGACCAACCCCAACCACATCGCCATCGGCTGGCGGCAGTTCGATTTCGTGACGTCCAACTTCCGACAGGCGGGTCACGCCTACAGCACCGATGGCGGCCAAACGTGGACCTTCCCCGGCGTCCTTCAGCCGGGGGTCTTTCGCAGCGATCCGGTGATGGCGTCCGACGCGAGCGGGACCTTCTATTTCTCCAGCCTATCGACTCCCGGCGGATGGTTCGCGGCCGAAGTGTTCCGGTCTATGGACGGCGGGGTCACCTGGCTTGCCCCCGTCGAGGCCTTCGGCGGCGACAAACAATGGATCAACGTGGATGGTCGCGCCTCAGGGATGGGATCGGGTCATATCTACCAAAACTGGACCTCGGAATTCAGTTGTTGCGGATTCAGTGATTTCACGCGTTCGACCAATCTTGGCGCCTCGTATCAAGGTCCGTTGTCCCTCCCTTCGCCGAAGATGATGTGGGGGACGAATGACGTCGCGGCGGACGGGACGCTCTACATCGCCGGGTCGGCGTTGAATCAAAGTGGGCATCTGGTGACACGTTCCTCTAATGCCCGCGACCCGGGCGTGACGCCCACCTTCGACTTTGTGAACTCCGTCAGCCTGGGCGGGCTGACCGGCGGTTTCGGCGGAGCGGACGATCCTAACCCCGTCGGATTGTTAGGGCAGGTGTGGATCGTCGCCGATCCGAGCGACGTGAACCGCGTCTACATGCTGGCGTCGGTCGTGCCGCCCACGGGAAACCCGATCGATGTGATGTTCATCCGCAGTGTGAACAAAGGCGTGAGTTGGAGCGCTCCAGTACGGGTGAACGATGATCCAGTAAGCGGGGCGTTCCATTGGTTCGGGACGATGTCGGTCGCACCGAACGGTCGAATCGACGTGGTCTGGAACGACTCGCGACACTCCGGGGTGGGCTACCTCTCCGAGCTGTATTACTCGTTCTCCGCGGACACGGGGATCACCTGGTCGCCCAACGTGCCGCTCAGCCCCATGTGGAACAGTCACATCGGCTGGCCGAATCAGAACAAGATCGGCGACTACTATCACACGATCTCCGACAACAACGGGTTGAGCATCGCCTATGCGGCGACCTTCAACGGCGAACAGGACGTGTACTTCCTACGAATCCCAGCGGACTGCAACAACAACGGGATTTCCGGCGATCAGACCGTCGTGACCGCCGTGGCGGATTGCAACAACAACACCATTAACGACATCTGTGACGTCTTTTCGGGCTTTAGCATCGACTGCAATCACAACCTCATCCCCGATGAATGCGAAGACCCCCCGGACTGCAACAACAACGGCCAGTCGGATTTCTGTGATATCGACGCGGGCACACCCGACTGCAACCTGAACGGTGTTCCCGATTCGTGCGACATCGGCAGCGGATCGTCGCGGGACGTGAATGGAGATCAAATCCCGGACGAGTGTGAGGGAGCGTGTTGTCAGTGCAGCGGATCGTGTTCGTTCAGCACGCCCAGGGGATGCACCGCCGTATCCGGGTTCTTCAACGGAATCGGCACGTTATGCGGTAGCGTGAACTGCGGCGCGCCCAATGACGATTGTGCGGACCGGTTCATCCTTCCGTCCAACGCGAACGTAACGGTTCCCTTCGAAAACCCGTGTGCGACGACCGACGGACCCTCGATCATCAATTGCAATGGCTCGAATGAACCTATCGGGGCGGACCTCTGGTACCAGTATGTAGCTCCGTGCACCGGGACGGTGCGGGCCAGCCTGTGCGGGACGACGCATTTCGATTCCATCCTCGCCGTCTACGGTGGAACTACGACGTGCGACTGCCAACAGATCTTCTCAGCGCCTCTGGCCTGCGGCGATGACACGTGCGGAATCGGCGGCGGACCGTCTCAGGTCGCCGTCAGCGCCACTGCCGGCCGCTGCTACCTCATTCGCGTCGCGGGATGGGACGGCTCCACCGGATACGGAGAGCTTCAAATCTCCTATGACACGTTTTGCGAGTCGCCGCCGGGTGATTGCGACGGCGATGACCGCGTGGATGCGCACGACATAGCCCACTTCCAGAACTGTTACACGGGCGCGAACGGCGGACCGATTCCGCCGTCCTGTGCCTGCGTCAACCTCGACGGTGACGGCGACGTCGACCAGATCGACTGGAGGCTATTCGTACAAACGATCACCGGTCCGTAGACCACTCGGTCCGGGTGCCACTGTTGTCCCGTAAATGTGGATACGTGGTTGTGTGGCACACCCCCAAAGGAGTAATTCCATGAAAGGCTGTCTCCTGCCGGACGGTTAGGATGTCCGGTTGGTTTTGTTTTTCAGGAGACAGCCTTTCATGGGATTACGGGACTACGGAGCGTGGAAAAACGCTTGCAACTTGTCGCAATCGCTTATGTCCCCTCCGCCCGCAAGAAACCGACGGACGAAGCGTTTGCTCGTATCGCGGCGCTGGTAGAGCGGTTAGGCGACGCAGTGGATGTCGCTCAGAAATGGCATGGTACATCGGACGCTCGAAATCCATGCGTGGGCCTATCCTCGCTGCTCTCTGCGCCTAAGTTATTGCTAATGCGTAAGTTACGACTCGACAGGCCCCTTCGGAGGCGAAAAAGGCGGTTTGCTTGACTTGACGGCGAGTTTAGGTATAAGTAAACTTCGATGAGCAGGGATGCCGATTCAACCATTGTGGTTCGCGGGAACCTGCGGACGATCGAGTACGCGATCCGCGCCAACGGGTCGATGCCCGCCAAGGAGTTTATCGAGGGGCTGTCCGTACCCGATCAGGCGAAGATTCTGGTGCTTTTTCGCCGCATGGCGGAGAAGGGCGATGTGCCAAACCGCGAACAGTTCAAGCTCGTGGAGGGCAAAATATTCGAGTTCAAGAAGCAGCAAATTCGCGTGTTTTGTTTTCGGAAAGAAAACCGCTGGCAACTGACCAACGGGTACAAGAAGAAACGCGACAAGCTGGACCGGAGCGAGATTGATCGGGCGCAACGGATAATGCAGGAGCATCTGGAACGCGAGGCAAGGGAACAAAGGGGGCGATGAACATGGGCGAAACGCTTACGGAGAGACTGACCAAGACGCCGGAAGGAATGCGTCTCTATCAACAAGAGCGGGCGATTCAGGAATTGACCGACTTGGTCTGCGAACTAATGGAGGAGCAGGATTTGAGTCGGTCGGAGCTTGCTCAGCGTCTCGGCAAGACGAAAGGCTACATCACTCAACTCCTCGACGGTCGAACCAACATGACGGTGCGAACGATCTCCGATCTCTTCGCGGCGCTCAACCGCACCGTGCATTTTCAGGAAGGGCCTGTCAGCGCGACTGTCAGCCCCTCGCCGACCATCACGCTGTTTGAGGACGCAGATTGGGGGCAGCCGGGAGCCGAGTGGCCTGAAATCGAGGGTCACAACGCACCTACTGCCGTTCGAAGCAAGTTGGCAAGCTAATGGCAAAACAGACTATCAATAGATCGCGCAGACCCGCACGCTCCGAGATGGATTTGGCCGCAACCGTGTCGCAACGGGTTGAAGGCATGCAACTTCTGCTTGCAGAGTCGACGACACGACGCGGTTCGGTCAGAAACCGTCTTCCGGCCAAGCTGGAAATGAACGTGAATGTGGAAACGAAGGCCGACAAAGAGCAGAGCGGTATCGGGGTCCGCCTCCGCTTTACGCTGATCGCCAAGTACGCCGAGGCCGCTGGGGAGGAGTTACTTCGAATCGAAGCGGCATTCGTGCTTCGTTACCGTATTCCGTCATTTGAGGGTATTGGGGATAAGAACATCGAGGCATTCGGCAAGTTGAACGGGTTGTTCAACGCATGGCCATATTGGCGCGAGTTCGTGCAATCGACGACGGTGCGTATGGGGTTGCCGGCGCTGACCGTTCCAATGTACCGAGTGCTTGACACTCCGAAGTTGCCCAAGGAAACAACTCGACGTGGACGGCGCGAGAAGAGCAAGAGGTAGCGCACCGTCACGGGCGCCGAAGGCCCGCTCGCCAGCTCTGATGACGCTTCAAGTTGGCGTTCGCTGACCCGGAGAGGTATGCAAGGGTCATGGCCGGCGCACGAATCATCGACGGCAAGGCGCTTGCGGAGCGCATCAAGCGGGAAACGGCGGCCACAGTCCGCGCCCTGGCCGAGAAAGGCGTGGGGGTGAGCCTCGACTGCCGTGTTGGTCGGGGACCCGGCGGCGGGCGAAATCTACGCCCGCTCGCTCGCGTTGGCGCGCATCCGCTCGCACTGGCGATTTCCGCTTTTAAGTCCCCAGCGTCTGCCATTCCGCCACTCGCCCAATCTGGTGTCCGTTAGACGTTACAACAAGCCGCAACCGGTGGCGATTGACCAAGGGAATCGTGACCGCTGGAGGGATCATTCTGGCAGGTCGCGGAAAAATACATGCTTGACAGAAACATACGAGCCTGTAAGCTGAATGGCGCGCATTGTTGCGCGACGTTAGTTGAATTTATACTTTACCTATGATCGGGCGGGCCGGCCCTGTGGGCGCTCGTACTCGGTCGCGGGTTGAACTTGAGGAGGCGTTTCACCGCCGTTGATGACCGGTGTTACTGCGGGCTGGCGATTGTGTTTCGCTCCAGCGCCGATCGCTCGCGTAAGAATTGGTTAGCTGCGGAGGTAGTCTTTCCGGGTAGTGTTTACGAACCGGCGGCTACCAGGTGATTCGACCTCTTGTGAGGATCCGACTGCCTTGCCCACAACCTCAGTAGTACGAGCGGCGCGAGCTTCCTTTCACCGATCTATTCGGTTGATGAAGGGCGGCCTGCGCGGTTCGATGTGGACGGCGATATACTTGGGTACGGATAAGACGGACAGGTCGCCTACCCCTGGCGACTTCGCGGAGTGGTCACGACCGTAGACCTTCCGCCCGTCTCATTCCTGAGCCGCGCGCCAGCCTTGGCGCCAAGTGTCGCAGGCAGCGGACAACCCCCCGAGCTGACTACCCCATCCGGGACGGTCAATCGATCGTAGAGACAATCTCATCGGAGGTGTTACACCCGCGTGGTTAGCGCGCGGCGGGCTGGCGGTGTCGTAACGTCGACGCCGACGAGCGAGCTCGAGCCTTCGGTGTTAACCGTGATACGGATGCAGGTGAAATGATTACTTCAACATTCTCCATGACTCTCGCACAGGCGGTCGGAAGCCCGTGGCTGGACAGACTCGCCGCCGGTGCCCTTGGTGCCGTGGTCGCGCTTTTGGGCGGTTATCTGCTGATGCGCTGGCTTGGCCGAAAGTGGCTCGACACTGCCCGCAACGACGCCGAACGGCTGCTGGGTGATGCCCGCGGCGAAGCGGACATCGTCCGGAAAAGCGCCGAAGTAGAGGCCAAGGGCGAGTTCCTCCGCAACCAGGAGCAGCTCCGCAAAGAAGGCGACGCCATGCGCGCCGAGCTAAAGGAGACCGAGAAACGCTTCGCCAAACGGGAGGACAACCTCGACGCCAAGCTCGATACGCTGGTGACCAAGGAAAAAAATATCGAGCAGGCCCTCAAGAAACTGTCCACCCGCACCGAGGAAGTCACCCAAAAAGAAGCGGAGGCTGCGGGCCTGATAACCCAGCGCCGCGAGCAATTGCTGAGGGTCGGCGGTCTAACCGTCGAGGAAGCCAAACGCACGGTGCTCGACGAAATTAGTCACGAGGTCGGGCGCGAGGCCGCCATCATGATCGAAAAGACGGTCGCCACCGCCAAGGAAGAGGCCGTTCACCGCTCCCGCGAAATCACCCTCACCGCGATCCAGCGTTACGCGGGCGAGCACACCTGCGAAAGCAGCGTCTCAACCGTCGACATCCCCAACGACGAAATGAAGGGCCGTGTGATCGGCCGTGAAGGTCGAAACATCCGTGCCTTCGAGAAAAGCACCGGCGTCGACGTGATCGTCGACGACACGCCGGGCGTGGTGGTGGTCAGCGCATTCGACCCCGTCCGACGCGAAATCGCCCGGCGATCGTTGGAACGCCTGATCTCGGACGGTCGCATCCACCCCGGCCGAATCGAGGAACTCGTCGAGCAAGTCAAAAAAGAACTCGAGGAAGAGCTTTTCGAGGCCGGTAAGAAGGCGGCGCTCGACGCGAGCATCTCCGGCCTGCATCGAAAACAGCTCGATCTGCTCGGACGGCTGAAGTACCGGACGAGCTATGGACAAAACGTCCTTAGGCACAGTCTCGAAGTCGCCTTTTTGTGCCAGGCAATCGCCGACGAACTCGGCCTGGACGGGCGGATCGCTCGGCGTTGCGGGTTGCTTCACGATATCGGCAAGGCGATTGACCACGAGGTCGAAGGCAGCCACCAGAAGATCGGCGCCGACTTCTGCAAACGCTTCAACGAGCGCCCTGAGGTGCTCAATGCCATCGAAGGGCACCACGGCGATATCCCCGCGACCAGCCCCTACACGCCAATCGTGATGGCCGCCGATGCCATCAGCGCCTCGCGTCCCGGCGGTCGCCGAGAGTCGCTTGAACGATACGTGCAGCGTCTTCAGCAGCTTGAGGAGATCGCCAAGGCGCACCACGGCGTGACGGAGGCATTTGCGATCCAGGCCGGTCGGGAAATCCGCGTCATTGTGGACGCCAAGCGCGTGGACGACGCCGTCGCCGCCATGATCGCCCGCGACGTGGCCAAGCAGATCGAGGAGCAGATGACCTACCCCGGCGAAATCCGGGTCACCGTCCTCCGCGAAGTCCGCGCCGTCGCCCTCGCCCGCTAGACTCTGAGCTACGGGCTGAAGCCCGGTTCGTGTTTAGCGCGTATATGGGATCGACCCCATCGGGGTCATGACCTCAAGCCCAGGGTTGTCCGCCGCAGGCGGGCTACCCTGGGTCAACAGCAGCGAACACCAACAACCCCAACGGGGTTGTGGCCCCCGCTCAGTGGAACGACACTGCCCGGCTCGGCGCATATGGAAATTGCGATGCAATTGAAGCTCCTGTGCGTCGGCGATGTAGTCGGATCACCCGGTCGCAAGGTCCTTCAAGAGGCCCTACCCGCCCTTGTCGCCGAACACGAAATCGACTGCGTAATCGTCAACGCGGAGAACGTCACGCAAGGCGCGGGGCTTTCCGCCGAGGGCTATGCAAAAGTCGTCCACGACGGGGCACACCTGATTACCCTCGGCGACCACGTCTATCGCCGGCGGGATATCATCGGCGTGATGGAACGGGCGACGAACATCGTCCGACCGGCTAACCTTCCTTCTTCCGCCCCCGGCCGAGAGTTTGCGATCCATGAAACGGCCTCCGGACGGAAGGTCGCCGTGATTTCGCTGCTGGGGCGGATGTTTATGAAGACCATGGCCAACTGTCCCTTCGCGGCGGTCGATCGCGTCTTGGCGGCGTTGCCGCGGGACGTGAAAATCATCGTCGTGGACATGCACGCCGAAGTCACCAGCGAGAAGGTCGCTTTGGGTTGGCACTTGGACGGCCGCGTCAGCGTTGTGTTTGGTACGCACACGCACATCCCCACCGCCGACGAGCGGATTCTCCCCAAGGGGACGGCCTACATCACCGACGTGGGAATGACCGGCCCCTATGATTCCGTACTGGGCCGCAACAAGGATCGCGTGGTCGGCTCGATGGTCAGCGGCGTGCCGAGTCCATTCGACGTGGCCGACGGCGATGTCCGCCTCTGCGGAATCCTCGTCACCGCCGACCCCGACACCGGCCTCGCCACCCACATCGAACGCGTCCGCTTCGACGGCGCGTCTCTACCCCGCCGCCCGCTCTGACATCTCAAATCTCTTCATTAAATCTCAAATCTCAAATCCTTTGTCCGCGTCCCGTTCTCCCTTGAACTCATCAACCTCTCGAACTTTCCATCCCCAACCCTTCAACCCTTGAACTCTTCAAACGCGACTTCCTTGGCCTACGCTCCCTCGGTCCCTTTGCAATCTCAATTCTAACATCCATTATCTGCGGGGGGGTGGCCCCCGGCATCGGCTAGCTGGAAGGGTTGCGGCTGCGAAAGGTTGAAAGAGACGGATGGCCGCGAGCGTGCCTGTGCTCGCCCGCCGACCCCTCTATCTAGCCACGTGGGCGGTTCGAGAAGCAGCGGCGGAGCGCCCGGGTGACCTTCCCCATCTGGGTCTACGTGTCGATCACCGG
>JAGVHG010000013.1 GCA_020056715.1 Phycisphaerae bacterium
CGACATCTTCCGGGCCATCAAGCTCGAGGTTGATCGCCGACGCACCCCCGGCCGGTTCTTGCTAACCGGCTCCGCCAACGTTCTGCTCCTCCCCAAGCTGTCGGAATCGCTCGCGGGACGAATGGAAATCCTGAACCTCTGGCCGTTTTCCGTCGGAGAGCTCCGCGGAGTTCGCGAGAGCTTCATTGATCGTCTTTTCGAGCGCGGTGGTATCGACGCCGCACCACTTCCGAATCTGTCGCGGAAAGAGATCGTGAATCGGATCGTGGTCGGCGGTTATCCCGAGGTCACGCAGCGTTCGGACGCAGAACGCCGCCGTGCTTGGTTCTCTTCGTACATCACGACGATTCTTCAACGCGACGTGCGGGCCATGGCGGACATTGAGGGACTTGCCGTTCTGCCGCGGATGCTCTCATTCCTCGCGGCGCAATCCGGAGGACTGCTGAATGCCGCCGAACTCTCCCGTGATGCGGGATTCTCCCTGCCGACAACCAGGCGGTATTTGACCCTGCTCCAGGCCACGCACTTGTATCAGCCCCTATACGCTTGGTCCGGCAACGTCCGCAAGCGACTGATCAAAGCGCCCAAGGTCTACCTCAATGATACGGGCCTGCTCTCGCACTTGCTGGGATCGAGCGCGGAACAGCTCGCGGATCCCTCGTCGAACCTAGGACGGGCGCTGGAGGCCTTTGTGTGCCAGGAGCTGCGCAAGCAGATCACCTGGAGCCGAACACGGCCGTCGATCTACTACTACCGTACGGCCGCCGGGCGCGAGGTCGATTTCGTCCTCGAGCGCCGCGGTGGAGGAATCGTGGGCATCGAGGTAAAGGCCGCCGTCAAGCTCGGAGGTGGCGATTTCAAAGGTCTTTCGGATCTCGCAGAAACCGTTGGAAAGCGATTTCTAGCCGGTGTTGTTCTGTACCAGGGCAGCACAATCGTCCCCTTTGGGCCAAATCGCTGGGCCGTCCCGCTTGGCGTGATGTTTGCGGAATGACTCTCTTGCTTCCAAGCAATGCCGTCCGGTGCCGGGTTGGCCTCTGCGAGGACCAGTTATCCTGCATTGGAACCTCGCGAATTCAGCAGTGTCGATATCGCCGTCACGGTCAACATCAAACGTAGCCAGACAACAATCGGTTGGCACAGCCGTTCGCCCGACCGAGACAGAGTTCGCGAATCCCCTGTTCCGATAATCCAGCGATTCCGAAAGCCGCGAATGCCAGTGGAAGTATTCAGATTGGCTCAGGAGTCTTGCGTCGGGGGAACAAACCACGTAGAATGCCAAGCTGGCTGGAGAGAGGGGAAAAAGAGGTAGGGCTCATGGGCCGGAGCCACCATCAGCATGCGCTCACTTGTCGCGCGGCAGCGGGCGACGAGAACGCGCTGACCGTTCTCCTGACGCAATCACGCGATCGGCTGCGCGATCGCATCACCCGGCGCACACCGGCATGGCTTTCAAGGCTCGTCGATGCCGAGGATGTTGTCCAAGACACCCACGTCGAAGCCTTTAGGCAGATTCGGACGTTCGAGCCCCACGATTCAACCTCATTTGACCGCTGGCTGGCCGTCATTGCGGTACGACGTCTACGCGCTTGCATTCAGCACTATCGTGCGCTGAAGCGAGGCGGAGGGCTCGATCGGATCAGTGCGGATTGGCGTCTCGGTGATTCCTCCTTGGGGTTGTGGGACACGCTCGTTGGACCCGGCCGCACCCCGAGTCGTTCGGCGGCACGACACGAGGTAATCGCCACTGTCCGGGTGGCGCTCGACGCATTGCCAGCTCATTATCGAAAGGCGGTCTGGATCGTACACATGGAGGGCCGGCCGGCGCGGGATGCGGCCGATGAAATGGGCCGGACGGAGCGGGCCATTCACGGTCTGTGTCGAAGGGGTCTAGCTCAGATGCGAAAGCACCTGCAGAGCGTGGCAGGCGGCTTGTCTTCAGCTCATTGACTACTTTTCGTCATGGGCTTGTGGGTACGCCTTCCGCCGAATGACATAAGGTACATAGCGGGCGGCAACCCCGGGGCCCGCAGCGGAACGGGAGCACGCTTGAAGACATACGCCTCCGGAAGCCCCGATGTCGACAGCCGCGACGAACGTCTGGCCGCGGTGCTGGAGGAAGTTACGCGCCGGCGAAACGCAGGAGAATCCCTCGACGATGGCGCAATCCTTGCCGAGCATCCCGATCTGCTGCCTGAACTCGCGGACTCGCTTTCTGCGATGCGAAGGGTGGAAGAAGCCAGACAACGGGCACGCGAGGACCAGGCGGGTGGAGGGTTTGGCACGGCCTTCGACACGGTTGGCGCTGAGCCTGCAATCCGCGTGCCGGGCTACGACGTCCTAGGCGAGATCCACCGAGGCGGGCAGGGAGTTGTCTATCGGGCCATTCAGAATTCCACCGCCCGTGATGTGGCCATCAAGGTCATTCATCACGGACCGTTTACTGGTTCGCACGACAAGAGCCGTTTCAACCGCGAGGTGCACGTCCTCGCTCAATTGCAGCACCCTAACATCGTAGCCATTCACGACAGCGGCGTCGTGGAGGGTCGCTACTACTTCGTCATGGACTATGTGCGTGGCCAGGCGTTTGATGATTACGTCAATGGCACGAATGTGCCGGCAGTGCAGAACGTCGCAGGCGCAGCGAAGGCCACGACGACGCGAGGCCAGGAAGCCGCTATGGGAGCGCACGACGATGCGCGGCGTGAGCAGCAACCTACACAAGAGCCCGCTGGAGATTCTGATACAAGGCACGAAAAGGACGGCCAGCGACTGTCCATCGGGGACACCCTTCGGATCTTCGCCAAGGTCTGCGACGCGGTGGCCGCGGCCCACGTAAAAGGGATCATCCATCGTGACTTGAAGCCGAGCAATATTATAGTATGCGAGCGGGGCGAGCCGCGGATTCTTGACTTCGGGCTGGCCAAGTTGTCGTACGACGGCGTCACGGACCGAACAACTTGGCGTACGATGACGGTGACCGGTCAGTTTGTTGGCTCGCTACCCTGGGCCAGCCCGGAACAGGCGGAAGGATCCCCAGAGCGGATCGACCTCCGAAGCGACGTCTATTCTCTTGGCGTCATGCTCTATCAACTCTTAACCGGCGAATTCCCGTATCCGATTGCGGGGCGCATGCGGGATGTGCTTCAGTGTATTGTTGACCAGGAACCCATGCGTCCCAGCAGACTTCGTCGCGGAATTGACGGGGAATTGGAGGCGATCGTTCTGAAGTGCCTGGCCAAAGAGCCGGAGCGCCGATACGAAACTGCGGGGGCTTTGGCCCGCGATCTGTACCGCTACTTGGCAGACGAACCTATTGAGGCCAAGCGTGATAGTACGCTTTACGTTCTTCGCAAGAAGCTGCGGCGGCATCGAATCGTCCTCGGGGCCGGACTCGCATTCGTCGTTTTGTTGATCCTTTCTTCCGCAGTCGCCTGGACGCTCTATGCGCAGTCCCAGAGTAACTTGTGGGCTTCCTACCTCGCCCAGGCCAAGGCCGTTCGAGTCACTAAACGCGCTGGCCAGCGAATCGACGCCCTCAACGCAGTCGCAAAAGCCGCAGCCATAAGACCCACCTTCGAGCTGCGCAACGAAGCCATCGCCGCCATGGCCTTGCCGGATGTCCGCACCCTAAGTGAAGCGATGTTGCCTCCGGGGTGGTCGGGAGTTTATTTCAGCCCAAATCTGCAATATTACGTTCTTTCGGGACAACCTTACAGTGCCTTCAGTCTTCGGCGCATGGATGGCCATATCGAACTCATGCGAACCGAAGACTTCGGGACTTCTTGGAGCGCCCCGGTGTTCAGCCTGGATGGACGGTGGTGTGCGATGGCCACACCCTTGGGATGCCAAGTCATGGATCTCTCCAACAACCAGGTGCGCTTAGCCATTCCGCTTGAACCATCAGCCCGCGAGGTCGGAGATTTCAGTCGGGATGGGAACCGATACGCCTTTTGCGCGAACGACGGGGTTCGTATCATTGAGCTTTCGGACGATTCCTCGCAACTATTTCCCTATTCAAGCAACCGGCATCGGCGCGTTCGCTTCGCCCCGGACGCCAATCGGCTCGCGTCTTGGTCGTCAGTCCACAACGAGGTTGTAATCCGCGACGCGCACACAGGGAACGTCCTGTTGTCCTTGGAACATCCCACGGACGAGGTTTGGGGCCTCGCTTGGAGTCCGGACGGAACGCTCCTGGCCACCGGCTGCGGGGACTCTCGCGTATACGTTCACGATACACAAACCGGAAGTTCGCGCGTTGTTTTCACCGAAGCCGACTCTGCTCAAACCGACATGTCGTTCGACCGATCCGGCCAAATCCTGATGTCTAGCGGCTGGGACGGTGCGGCCCACTTCTGGGACATCTGGTCCCGAACCCATCTGTTTGACGTCGCGGCGAATTGCAAAGTGATGACGGACGACGACCGCATAGGTTGCTCCGAGGCGAGAGGCAGCGAGGGCACCCTCGTTTCGGTGCGCAGGTTCGAACGTTCCGCGTACAGCGAGATGCGCATTGGCGACACGTGGACGGATAAGCAGCCGTTCATTTGTCAGGTCGCGGTGCATCCGTCCGGTCGCTGGGCGGCGCTCGTCGGAGGGGATCGTCTGCACGTTTGCGATCTGGAGACCGGGGCTGCGCCATTCTCTGCGGATGTGGGGCAAGATCGGGGCGCCTGGATTTCTCCCCAGGGCGATCGGCTTATCACGAGCGGGCGAAGAGGCGTCTACGACTGGCCGATTCATGAAGGCCCGGGCGAGTTAGGCATCGGCCCCTCCCGCGCCTTGCTAGGCGATATCGCACCCGGAGCGCAAGGATCGATCTCGGCCAGCGCCGATGGACGGATGTTGGCCGTCGCGGCCGAAAGGACACGGGCGGCGATCATTGACCTTGACCAGCCGGGAGTTCCACGCTGGATCGGGTCGCAGGAGATGCTTTACTTCGTCGCGCTCAACCCCGACGGCTCCAAGCTCGCCACTTCAAGTTGGTTCACCGAGGGGGTCAAGGTATGGGATGTGGCCTCTGGGGAGCTGTCGTACGAGCTTCCGATCCGAGCTGTCGCACGTACCTTCTTTACACCGGACGGTCGGCAGCTCGTGACCAGCACGGGGAGTGAGGAAGCCATCTGGGATGCGCAATCCGGCGAATCCGTTTGGCACAGGGCACACGGACCGGGACCCGGTCTGCTCGGCCCCCTTTCTGTTTCGCCGGACCAGCGCATCTTCGCCTTTCGCGATCCACGGTGGGTCTTGCACCTTCTTGACTATGGAACCCTGGAACCTCTTGCAAGCATTGAACTTCCCGAACGAACTCACACCGCGATCGACGGCGTGGCGTGGACGCCGGCGGGCTTGGTCGCGGCGCCGACCTTTGGCCGCGTGATGTTCCACTGGGACCTCCGTGCCCTCCGCGAACAACTGGCGGCCATGAACCTCGACTGGGACCATCCGCCCTATCCGCCTCCAAACGAACCCGGCACCGGCGTGCCACTCAAAGTGGTCATCGATCTCGGTGAGCTGGCTTCGAAACCAGCCGACTGATCGGCCTGCGCGCCACGCCCGCTCACTGGGCACTTGGGCACCGCACTGGTCTCTGTCCATGTCCTGCCCCGATGGCGGCTTTCCGATAGTGGGCCGTTTTTCGCGTCGCCCGTGCGCCACCAGAAAAAAAATCTATAGTTTTCCAAAAAAAAGCGGGCGCGCCACCCATCAGATGGACATCTATTCCTTAGGCGACCAGTTTCGTCGAGGCCTGCATGAATTGGTATTGGGCCTTTCGAGCTGTGCGCCCGCTTGCTCGCTGATGGCTCAGCGAGACCGCTCGGGCCGGAGTATTGTCGCCCGGCAGATGATTCAAGGAGATTGGGAGCTCATAGGAGGTTTCACATGAAGTCGAAGCGGTGGATTCTCGGAACAGGTTTCACGATCATAGCTGCAAGCATAGCGGTCGCGCGGGCAGCACCCCTTGGCACAGGGTTCACCTATCAGGGTCAACTCAAGAAAGTCGGCGTTCCGGTCAACGCCCACCCGCCGGGCGATGGCTGCGACTTTAGATTCACCCTTTGGAGCGATTCCGAGGAGGGGACTCCTTTCGGACAAGCTCAGAATTTTATCGACCAGGATGTCACGAACGGTTTGTTCACCCTTACGCTCAACGAGGGCAACGAGTTCGGCCCGAGTGCGTTCAACGGAGACGCCCGCTGGTTGGAGATTCACGTGGCCTGCCCCCCGACCCCCGCCGCTCCGCGGCCGTGGCCGTTTGTAAACCTGGGACGCCAAAAGCTGACCCCCGCGCCGTACGCCATTCATGCGGCCTCGGGGGGCGGCGGCGGAGGAGGCGGCACGCTCGATGACGCCTACGATTTCGGCGGAGCCGGCGCGGGACGAACCATTACCGCTGATTCCGGACCGGTGGAAATTCTCGGCCCAGATGGACTCGACGTTGCCGGCACGATCCAAAGCGGAAGCTCGATCACGATCGACGGGACTGCCGGAAGCGAAAACATCGCGGCCTCAGGCGATCTGGACGTGAAAACCGCGGGCGCTCGTGTGCTGCGTCTGGAGAGTAACGAGGCGTCGGGGCCATTCTACGGACCGAACGTGATCGGCGGCTCGGAATTCAATTCCGTAACGAGCGGTGTCGGGGGTGCGACCGTCGCCGGCGGTGGTGGGCGGTTCGTCGTACCCCCAAATGCGCCCATACCGAACCGGGTTTATGACGGCTTCGGGACCGTAGGCGGTGGAATGAACAACACGGCGGGCTCCAGCGACAGCGAAGACTTCAACGCGCCATTTGCTACCGTGGGCGGAGGGTATAGCAACCGCGCCAGCGAGGGCTACTCGACGGTTCCCGGTGGTTGGGGGAACGTCGCTGGGGGTGAATTCAGCTTGGCCGCAGGACGACAAGCGAAGGTCCGTGACAGTACTGACAGCGGGGACGCCGACGGCGACGAGGGCACCTTCGTTTGGGCCGACGCGCAGGGCGTGGTCTTCCAGTCCACCGGGCCGAACCAGTTCCTGGTCCGCGCGGCCAACGGTGTGGGCATTAACAAGGACAATCCGCAACCCGGCGCGTTGGATGTTAATGGACCGGCGATTGTGACTGGTTTCCAAATGGCGCCGGGGGCAGGCGCGGGAAAGGTGCTGATCTCGGACGCATCGGGCAACGCGACCTGGCAGGTTCCGACGCCCGGCGGCGCCATCGGTGGCAGCGGGACGGCCAACTACATCCCGAAGTTCACCGGCCCGGCCGCGATCGGCAATTCCGCCATCTATGAATCCGGCGGCAACGTCGGCATCGGGACATCTGCCCCTGACGCCAAGCTGCACATCGGCGATGGCGATATCTTCGCGGATGACTACGGCACCGGCACGGGTAGTGTCACGCCAGAGTTTGTCGGGCGCCGGGCGCGCGGTACATCCGCTCTTCCTACCGCCGTGGAGACCAACGATTGGCTGGTTAACTTTGTCGGGGCCGGGCATGACGGGACGGCCTTTGCGCACGAAGCCTGGATGAGCATTTGCGCCGCCGAACTGTGGACAACCAGCGCCCACGGCACGTACTTCCGCTTCCTGACGACCGGGCTTGGATCGCTCACAACAGCCGAGCGCATGCGGATCGACCCGGCTGGCAACGTCGGCATCGGAACGACAAACCCTGCGGACCATCGGCTTTGGGTCAAATCCGCGGGCACCGGCGCGGGAGGCTCTACTCTGCACGTTGAGAATACCGCCGCGACTGGGATCGCAGCCACGCTCGACAGCAATTCGACTGACGTCACCCTGCTCGCCTCCAATCACGGTACGGGCGACATCATTCGGGCTGACAGTTGGCAAGGAGGCTGGCATGAGGTGTTCAAGGTTACTAACAACGGTACGACGAGCGTAAGCGTGCTCGAAGTTCGCGGCGCCGATATCGCCGAGAAGTTCCCGGTCAGTGACAGCGTTGAGCCCGGCATGGTGGTCGAGATCGACTCCGATAACCCCGGACAGCTTCACCTAGCACACGGGGCCTACAACCGCCGTGTGGCGGGCGTGGTCAGCGGCGCTAATGGCCTGTCGGCGGGCGCCATCCTCGGCAACCTTCCAGGCCACGAGGATGCCCCGCCGATCGCCCTCAGCGGTCGCGTCTGGGTGTACTGCGATGCCTCCAACGGTGCGATCCAGCCGGGTGATCTTTTGACCACCAGCGACACTCCTGGCCACGCCATGAAGGTTACGGATTATCCCCGTGCCCAAGGCGCCATCCTTGGTAAGGCGATGGGTGCGCTCGACGAGGGTCATGGCCTCGTGCTCGTGCTGGTGACCCTGCAGTAGGCTTTGATACCAAAGAGGAGAATAACCGTGAGACGTCGTCCTTCAAATTCCGTTCACGTTCTGCTGGTTGCCCTGATCTTCCTGTCGCCGCTCATGCCAGCGTTCGGCCAACTGTGGAAGGAGTTTTCGCATATTGACAGTCCGCACGTAATTTTCCTTGACAGTCCGATTTCGATTCCACCCCTAGTCGATAATGTAAACCGTGTGATCACGGTGTCCGTTTTGATCATTCTTCTTGACTATGCCAATGTCCGCCACCACACAACGGTCCATACGCCGCAGTTCTTCAGCGATTTCGTCTTTGGATCGGGGACCGCGAATGATCCGAGCGTTCACCAAATCATCCAGGCAAACAGTAACGGCCGATTGCTTCTGGTACCTGCATTCGAGACCCACGGGACGGCCAACGACGGGATCGTAGGGTGGGTAACAACACAATGCCCACCTGGCGAAACGGAAGGAGTGTGTATCGCAGGAACGCCACTGTGTACCCTAGGAACGGCAGGAGGCAGCCGTTGCACTGTGGGAACACCCGGCGCTTGCGGAGCTGGAGAGCAGTGCTGGTCGTGCGATTCCCAGCAGTACTACAGCTTTGAAGGGGGGGGCAAAAAACGTGCAGAGGCTATTCGACGCGCCAACCCATTCGTCAATTTTGCAAGCTATGACACCATGAACAGCAGTTGGACGAGTGGTCCCGACACCTGGGTCACCAACAACGAGCTTCTCGTCATGGTTATCGAGGCGTGGCCTGACTGCGTCGATGGGCACGGAGGAGCAGGACACATTGGCTGGGGGCAGTGCGGATGCGATGGCGGCCAAACGGCCGAAATGAATCCGCAGAACCTGTCACTTGACGGAGTAAGTGTTCGGCAGCGGCCGGCTTTCATCACCGAGGCGGCTACGCCACAAACCCTTGCTCACGAACTCGCGCATCAATTGTTTGGCCTCGAGGATTTGTACGGGGAAGGTGACCCAAATCAATGCAATCCTAGGATCGTTGCGCTGGAGGGCGCCATCTGCTATCCATGCACCATGGGCCAAACCGCTTGTAACGATAGTTGTGCAAATGCTGCGTGCCTCGACGACATGGCTCTCTTTGCAACCAATTCTCGGAGCGTCAGCGGCTCAACTAACGGTAGTGCGGGCAGCGATGTCACAAGCTGCGGGGTCAACGATTCTGCGGACGTGTGGTTCGAGTACACGCCGGCGGTGTCGGGGAACGTGACGGTCAGTCTCTGCACAACCGGTTGCGGGGACGGTGGCAACCCTCCCTTGGACACTACCCTTGCCATCTTCAACGGCTGTGGGGGAACTCAACTCGTCGGCGCGTGCAGCGACAACTTTGATTGTGATAACGATGGTATCGTGTCACCAATAAACAACTTCTGCGATCGCCACGGTGAGATTACGGCATTCTTGAACGCCGATACCACATACGCGATCCGCGTGGCCGGAGCTGCGGGAGCTACGGGAAGCTACAATCTACAACTGTTTGGCGGAGGCGGCCTGTGTCACAACGTGCGCGACAACAGATGGCGCCCGCAGGCTCCGGGTGTATTCAGTATGATGGACAACCAAAGCCTAGCGATGCCCCAGCTCGATCCGTGGGCAAAGATTCACCTCGGATTCGTGCAGCCGGTCGTTGCGCTGGAGGACGGAACGTATACATTATTTGACGAAGCAACGGAGCGGTCGTTCGCGCAGCAGACCGGTCAGCCGGAGGCTATCGTCATACACGACCCGCAGTGGCCTAACGCGTATGACCAGTATTTCATTTTGGAGAACCGGGAAGTCGTTGACCGCGACGGTAGCATTCTTGATCGTGGGTTGGCCGTGTGGTCCATCCGGGACATCCCCTTTCCGGGGGAGGGAAGCCTGTTTTCGCCGCGGGCGATTCACTTGGTTCGCCCCCTGCTTTGGCCCGGCTACAATACATGCTTTCTTGATAGTCCTCCGTTTACGGACACGGGCAGGTGGTGCGCGCGGCGCTCGGATTGTTGGTTTGGGGAGTCCTGTCGAACCCGGGGTCTGTGGGATGGTTCTGATGCCTCCTATTACGACCTAACCGTGGACTCATTCCCGAAGAACACAGAATGGCCCGTTGGCGGGCCTAGCTACATTGAGATCTACGACGTCTCTGCGCCCGGGTCGACCATGACCGTAAAAATCCGGCTGCCGGGCGTGTTCGTCGACCGAGCATACATCGGCGTCGAAACCGGCTCTCAGTCTTCGCCGTACAACACCCTGCCCGAGGCCGTTAACAAAGTGAGGGCTGACGGTTTGAACAAGACCATTCGTATCGCAGGAGGTTCGTACCCGGTTCGCAACTACGTAATCGACGTACCTCTCACACTAAAGGGCTGGCGCAATGGCGCGGCTATCATTGGTCAATAGGAAACGATGTGCATTGCAGAGGGTGGTGAGCCTTTCGGCGACAGAATTCACGGTGGAGTCTGGATCCGTACCGTGGGAAGAGCTCGCGGGAAACCGCGCGATCCGGAGATAGTGGAGGCGAGTTATGAGAATCGTTACCCATCGAGTTGGACTGAAGAAACCCGGCGTCACACACCTTCCATTGTGGATACTCGCCACGGCGTCCTGCCTGGTGATCGTCGCGGCCGCCGGGCAAACGGTTCGGAGTCGTAACACTGCAGGACTACCAGGCGGTGGGTACGACCTCTCCTGGTTTACCATCGACGGCGGCGGCGTAATGTTCAGCGAGAGCGCCGACGGGCAGTACGAGCTGTCCGGCACGATTGGCCAGCCTGATGCCGGCTGGCCGCTCGCCGGGCCACCCGGCTCCGGTTATGAGCTAACCGGCGGCTTCTGGTTCGCTCTGGCCCCCGGCGACTGCAACAGCGACGGTGGTGTGAATCTCTTCGATTACGACACGTTCCAAGGTTGCCTTTCAGGCCCCGGTGGAGGAATACCTCCCGGCTGTGCCTGCTTTGACATCGACCCGGAACGCGACGGCGCCATCGACCTGCGAGACTTCGCGGTCATCCAGTCCGGATTCAGCGGTAATTAGACAAGCTGTTGCGGTAGGAACTTCGATTGCTTCGGGAGAAAGAAAGGACAACGGTTATGATAATGCGAAACAAGTTGGTTATCGGCGCTCTTGTAATCTGCGTGGTCGGACCCGCCGCGCTGGTTGCCGACGTGGGCACGGTGTTCACGTACCAGGGCCAGCTCAAGGAGAACGGCACGCCGGTCAACGGCAGCGTCGAAATGTCCTTTGAGCTGCTTGGCAATCCGCACGGACCCGCGCTCGCCCGGTATCCCTTGTTCGGAACCGTCAGTGTGTCGTTGACCAACGGCCTGTTCACGCAGGCCATCGACTTCGGGCAGAACGTGTTCACCGGCGCGGAACGCTGGATGCAAACCACTGTGAACGGCAGCGCGCTTCTACCGCTTCAGAAGCTCACCGCGACACCCTATTCGTTGTTTTCGGCCGCGCCGTGGGTGACAACCGGATCGGACCTTTCGTATTCGGCGGGCAACGTTGGAATTGGAACCAGTACGCCAAACAGCTCCCTGGAGGTCGTTGGCGACACGCGCCTGAATGGACGGATTGCGGCGGGGAACGCCGGGGTTTTCGGAACGATTCCCCCCTGGAATATCCGCGATACGTTCTTCGACTTTTCGCAGACGATTCAGGACTTCTCCCCCCGTGAATCGTTAGCGGTTTTCAATTCGGTGAACACTTTGAATCCTAGCGTCAACCTGACCGGCCCGAATGGAAAAGCGATCTATGGCCGGGCTAATTTTCTCCTAATTCCCGAGGGAAACACACACGATTTCGACTACCTGGAAGGCGACATCATTTTGGCCGAGACCGATGGGGCCGGATCTATCAACGACCTTCACGGCGCTGGCATCTGGGCTGTCGCCGGAGGCACCGGAACGACGCAACGCAGCACTGGTGCATGGTTCGCGTCGACGCCCTTTGACGCCAATACCACCGTAGACAACCGCGGCGCGGAGGTTATCTCTGGTAAGTTTGGCACGGCCGGCAGCGTTACCCGCGACACTGGCCTGTATATCTACAGTCCGGTCCACGAGCGTCCGCTCGACAACCATTACGGTATCTACCTGGAGGACCAGGATTTTGGCACCAACGACAGCTACGCGATCTATTCCGCCGGCGGCCGGTCGTACTTCAACGGCGACTTGGATGTGACCGGCACGCTGTCGAAGGGCGCCGGCTCGTTCAAAATCGACCACCCGCTCGATCCGGAGAACAAGTACCTCTATCACTCGCTCGTCGAATCGCCGGACATGATGAACATCTATAACGGCAATGTCGTACTCGATGACCACGGCGACGCCACGGTCGCGCTGCCCGACTGGTTTGAGACACTCAACCGCGACTTCCGCTACCAGCTCACGTGCATCGGCGGATTCGCGCCCGTGTACGTCGCGGAGAAGATCCAACGAAACCAGTTTCGCATCGCCGGCGGCAAACCGGGATTGGAAGTCTCGTGGCAGGTCACTGGGATTCGTCACGATCCTTACGCGGTGGCCCACCGCATTCCCGTTGAACAAGACAAGCCGGATTACGCTCGTGGCTCGTATCTACATGCCACGGAACGTGGAAAGCCCTCGGCGCAGAGCATGGAAGAAGCGCATGGCAAAGCAGTCGGGATGATCAAGCGAGAGCTTCCGCCGCAACTGCGCCGCGGAGTCACGGCGGGGGTTCCTGGAGCACAGTAGCTGTAGGGCCGCTATATTCCACCGGCGTCGTCGTTTTCTCGGAAAAGGCGCAGCGGTATCCGAACGGGTTTGGGGACAGGCTCAATTGCAGAGCGATGGAGGTAACAATCGACGCCTTGGGCGTTCAAGGAGCGATCTTCATGAAGCTGATGTCGAGTTGTGCCATTGTTGTCACATTCAGCGGAACCGCCGCGTTGGGTTCCAGCCTTAACATCAGCATCAAGTCCGGTGGCTCAAACGTTGTGACCGCCCGGCCGGACGAGACGATCAACTTCGTGGTTGAGGGTGTCCTTACGGACGTTGCCAATGAAGGGCTTGCCCTTGTCGGCTTTGACTTGCAGTTCACCGGCGGGCCGTTGCGTGCCGACACCATCGTGACGCCGAGTGGGCCGATCACGTGCGCGAATCCGATGCCAGCTTTTGTCAAGCCCGATGGGATCACCAATCCGGCTGGATTCGGCGGCTCGCTGGTCGGGGGAAATCTGATTCAGGTAGGCGGCGCGCAGAACACGATCAAAAACAGCGTGGACAATCCAGCCTGTGCGCCGGATTGCGCTCCGTTCCCGATCGGAGCGGTGCTGACCGGCGTGGCCCAGCCGTTCGGCTGTGGCCCCGCCATCCTGGCGATCGGCTCGTTGACGTTTCCAATCGCACCGGGACCGCACGAACTCCGGGTCTCCAACCTGTTCGCCAATGTTATCAAGGATGGCGAGACGGGCGAAGTCTTCTGGGCAACGGAGAAAGCGGGTGCTGGGACAATCACCAACTTAAGAATCGGTGCATGTGCGGCTGTAACCCCCATTGACGTAGCCGGATTTGCGGAATGCCTGTCTGGCCCGGGCGGCGAGCTTCGTGCAGGCTGTGATCCTTTCGACTACGACCAAGACGATGACATCGACTTGCGGGACATTGGATCGCTGCAGCGCGAGTTCACCTCTGATCCTTGCCTCACGGGGCTGTAACCCGTCAGATAAGAAAGGTGTAGTGAGGTGCAAGAGAAACATCGGTTTGCATTTCGTGGCAAATTCGTGGCAAGACTTTCCTGAAGACAGCCCCCAAGTCTGTTCCCTCGCCAGCGCGAAAGCATTCTCTAAATGCCTTCCCCACCGGGTAATGGTCTCGAAGATGTTTCAGCGATGGGTAAGCCGGTACCACGTATTTTCCGTAGAGTGGGCAGTGCGAATACGCCGGGACACTGGGTCACTGAATGGGTCAGTCGCCACGTGGCCGAAATTAAGATCGATAACTCAAGTGACCATTACTCACGCCGCAATCCGCGTTTCCGATCCGAGAACTCGGTTCGAGCCGTGCTCCACCAAGCCGTCAACCTACGACGACCAGCTGCGTGATCCTGTCGTCGTCGCGGTCCGATGCCGATTCGCAATCTTCTTGTTGACTACAAGGTGGTTCCTTTACCACTCACGCCCGACAGGAGTGCGATACCACGATCCGCGTACCCGCGTGCAACTGCGACGGAGGTGCGACTCGAAAACGGATCGTGGATCGTCCGGGTTGCCAGCTGAACACGCAAATCCCATTCTTCGGGGCGCTCTGTGCTCCTCATGTTCTTCGGGCCGACTGCCCTGCGCCGGCACTTCGAACCTCAACGAATGCGCGATATTGCCGACATTCGCGCTTGGCGTTCACAGCGCTGGACCTTGGAACGCATCGCCGATGCCCTCACCGCCCACGCCGTGCCGACTAAAAGCGGTAAGTCCGCAGCCTGGACCCATCAGACCGTGGCAAGGATCGCCCGGCGAGCGTAGGTCTCCATCCGCCGGACCCGCCCCGCGAGCACACCCATCCGTGATGCAGGGCCGCAACGTCTCTAGCCGACGACCCCGGCTCGACGCATGAACCGATGGCCTGCTATACTCCGGCTTCAATTCGGTGCTGGGCGTGCAACGTGGTACCGGACGGTTCCATGCGTGGCCCCACCGACGGCATGATCGTTGCAGTCTAGGAGCGTGGGCGGTGGGCGACGACCAACGGAAGCCGGGTAGCGACCTGTTCATCGTCGACAACAGCGACGCCGACTGGAAGGTCACACCGTATGTGCGCGATTGGTGACCGATGGAATTGAGTGAGTCCCAGACACGTTCCCGGCTAATCAACCCTCAGCTCAAAGCTGCGGACTGGCCGCTCAAAGATCGGTCGTTGGTCAAGTTTGAAGTTCCCGTGGATGGTTACGACGCTGAGCCGTGGAATGGCGTCACCGACTACTGCCTCTACGATTCCAGCGGGAATGTTTTAGCTGTGGTTGAAGCTAAGCGATGCAGCCGCAGCCCGCGCGAAGCAGACGAGCAACTCCGCCACTACATCACGGAAATTGCGAAGAGGCAGTACGCGCCCTTCGGCTTCATGGCCAACGGGAGCGACACATGGTTCTGGGAAGTCGGCCTCGCCAATCCCCGGCTGGTCGCCGGGTTCTTTACTCCGGGAGATCTTGAGCGGCTCAAGTTCCTGCGGCAACATCGCTTGCCCTTGGAGAACGTCGCCATCAATTCCTCAATCGTGGATCGCGCCTACCAGCACGAAGCCATTCGCCGCGTTGCCGAAGCCTTCGCAGCCAACCAACGCCGCGCGCTGTTGGTCATGGCCACTGGCACAGGCAAGACACGCACCACGATGGCGCTGATTGATGTATTTCTGCGCGCCCACCAGGCCCTTCACGTCCTTTTCCTCGCCGACCGTGACGCCCTTGTGGATCAAACCCTCACGGATGGATTCAAGGCGCACCTTCCACACGAGCCGCGCCACCGCATCTACACTCATCAGGTGGACAAAGACAAACGCTTATTCGTCTCCACCGAACAGACGATGGCGCTCTGCTACGGTAAGTTCAGCCCCGGATTTTTCGACCTCATCGTTTTCGATGAAGCACACCGTTCGCTTTTCAGGCGGTTCACCGAAGTCATCGAGTATTTCGACGCCCGGATGATCGGCCTGACCGCTACCCCGGCCAATTTCATCGACCGCGACACCTTCCGCCTTTTCAACTGCAACGCCAACGCGCCAACCTTCCTCTACGATTATCCACAGGCGGTCAAGGAAGGCTACCTCGTCGATTTCAGCCTCTATCAGGCGCAGACCGGGTTCCAGCGCAAGGGTATCAAAGGCGTAGACTTGAGCGAGGAGGATCGCAATGCGCTTGTCGAGCAGGGGATTGACCCGGACGACTTGGATTACGAAGGCACCGAAATCGAAATCGATGTCAGCAACAAAGACACCCTCCGCAAGCAATGGGAGGAAGTCATGGAAGTCTGCCTCAAGGATCAGTCCGGCCAGTTGCCCGGCAAGACGATTGTCTTTGCAATGACCAAGAATCACGCCCGCCGTATCGCCGAAGTCTTTGAGGAGATGTATCCCCAACACGTCGGCCTCGCACAGGTCATCACCTCCACCACCGAGCGCGTGCGCGATGGCAGCTATGGCGACGGCCTCATCACCAAGTTCAAGAAAAACGACCTGCCTCGGATCGCCATCTCCGTGGCCATGCTCGACACGGGAATTGATGTGCCCGAAGCCGTGAACCTGGTCTTTATGAAGCCCGTGCAGTCGCGCATCAAGCTCTGGCAGATGATCGGGCGCGGCACGCGCAATCACCAATCCTGCAAGTTCTACGACCGTTTGCCCGAGGGAAAAAAGACCGAGTTCAAGATCATTGATTTCTGGCAGAACGATTTCAATAAAAAAGCCGACGGTAAGCCGCCCGTCGATATGCCGGTGCTGGTCTTGGTGTTCAACACACGACTCAAGCTCCTCGAATGCCAGCTTCCCGACCAAACGACCGAAGTCGCCCGCCAGTCAGTCACCGACCTGCGCGACATGCTGGCCCGCATCCCGCGTGATTCGTTTCCGGTAAAAAAGGTCTGGCTGACAATCGCGCAGGCGTGGGATGAAGACTTCTGGCAACTCATCACGCCCGCCAAGCTGGAGTTTCTCCGATTGCAGGTCGCGCCTCTGCTTCGCTTCGCCGCCAACGTGGACGTCGCCGCCGAGACCTTCACGCACAAGGTCGAGCGCTTGAAACTGCAAATCATTCTAGCGACCCCGTCACCGCAATTGCTCCAATCCATTGCAGAAGATGTAAGCCTTCTGCCCGACATCGCCGAGCGCGTCGAAACCTCAGCCGGCGCCAAGCTCGCGCTCTCCCCGGAGCTCGCCACCGCCACGCCCGCACAACTGACGGAGCTTATTCGTGAACTTGCCCCGGAAATGAGAAATCGGCGCAACCGCCCCAACTCTTTCCTGAAAATCGACCTCCCCGACTTCATCGAGGCGCACGGCTACATCTCCGTCGGCGAAGGTGGGCAACAAGTGCTCATCGAGGAATACAAGCAGCGGGTCGATCGCCGCGTGCTGGAAATCGTGGAGAGGCACCCCGCGCTCACGGCGCTGCGCGAAGGCCGAGACGTTTCCGACGATCAACTGGTGGACCTCGAGCGCACGCTTCACCGCGAGCTCGGACGCGACGACATCCAACTTTCCAGCCGCAACATCCGCCTCGCCTATGGCCTGCGCGTGGACAACTTCCTCGCCTTTTTACGCCACCTGCTCGCCCTCGATTCGATTCCCGATTACACTCAACTGGTGCAGCGAGGTTTCGAGCGCCACATTCAGGCTCACAAATACAACGCCGAACAGATTCGCTTCCTGCGCTCCGTGCAGGAAGTCTTCCTCAAGAAGCGTGCCCTGGCCGAGGCCGATCTATACGGCCCGCCGCTGACCAATTTTGGACGCAACGCGGTCGATCGCTTCTTTACTCCCCAAGAAATCCAGGAACTCCTCCAACTCACCGAAACCCTCG
This sequence comes from Phycisphaerae bacterium, assembly GCA_020056715.1. Taxonomy (GTDB): domain Bacteria; phylum Planctomycetota; class Phycisphaerae; order UBA1845; family UBA1845; genus SBAX01. The sequence continues at coordinate 17,837 of JAGVHG010000013.1, forward strand.
CTGCGTAAACCATGCTCACTGACCCTGTCCTCCAGTCCGCCGTCAATTCCCTCTGGGACAAGCTCTGGTCCGGCGGGCTCTCCAATCCCCTCGACGCCATCGAGCAGTTGTCCTTCCTGCTCTTCCTCAAACGCCTCGACGAGCGCGAGCAGGACAACGAGCGCGCCGCCAAGCGCGGCAAGAAGTTCACGCCGATCTTCCCCAACCCGCAGCTTCGCTGGTCGCACTGGACTCAACTCCCCGCCGACAAAGCCCTCAAGCACGTCAAGGAGACCGTCTTCCCCTTTATCAAGACACTCGGTGGCGCCGGCGGTTCCTTCGCGGCACAGATGGAAAATGCCGAGTTCAAGATTCAGCGAGCCAGCCTCCTCATCGAAGCCTGCAAGGCCATCGACGCGATGCAGATTTCCGCGCAGAACCAGGACGTGCAGGGCGATCTCTACGAATACCTGCTCAGCAAGCTCAACACCGCCGGCACCAACGGCCAGTTCCGCAGCCCGCGCCACATCATCCGCATGATGGTCCGCATGGTGAACCCCAAACCGGGTGAGCGCATCTGCGACCCCGCCGGCGGCACGTGCGGGTTCCTCGTCGGTGGCTGGCAACACCTTCTCGAAACCCACACCGATCCGCGCGATATCAAATACGACGAAGAGGGATATCCCCACGGCCTGACCGGCAGCAAACTCTCCAAGGAAGAGTGGGAGTTCAGCCAGACCAAGGCCCTCACCGGCTTCGACTCCGACTCCGGCATGACCATGCTCCGCATCGGCAGCATGAACCTCATGCTCCACGGCATCGCCGCCCCCAACTTCCGCTACACCGATACGCTCTCCAAAGCTTTCAACGAAGAACGCGCCTACGACGTTGTGCTGGCCAATCCGCCCTTCAAGGGCGCGATCGACGCAAGCGACGTGAATCCATCGCTGCCCGTCAAGTGTAAGAAAACCGAAATCCTTTTCCTGCACCTTTTCCTGCGCCTGCTTGAAAACGGCGGACGCGCCGCCGTCATCGTGCCCGACGGCGTCTTGTTCGGTTCGTCCAACGCCCACGTCGAAATCCGCAAGAAGCTCATCGAGGTCAACCGACTCGACGGCGTCGTCTCCATGCCCTCGGGCGTGTTCCGTCCCTACGCGGGCGTCTCCACCGCCGTGCTGCTCTTCAGCAAGGGCGGCTCGACAGAGAAAATTTGGTTCTACGATATGGAGCACGATGGTTATTCGCTGGACGACAAACGCCAGAACGTCGCCGAGAACGACATCCCTGATATTCTGGAATGCTGGACAAATAGGAGGGATGCGAAGTTTCAGCAGAAGCGCACCCAGCGCCTGGCTGACCTACAAAAGAAAATCGCTCCTCTCAAGAAAGACCGCCTAGAGCACCATGCCATCATCCACAGGCTCAAATTTGAAGAGGTCGTCTCCAAGACCGCCGACAAGGCCCGCGCCGCCCGCGAGAAGGCCGAGGCCGAACTGGCCGAACTCCAATCCCGGATGACCCCGCTGCAAACGGAGATCAACCAGCTTACCCGCCAGTTCTGGGTGACCAAGGACCAGGTGAAGGCGAACAAATACGACCTCTCCGCCAGCCGATATCGGCAGGTCGAACAGGATGCAGAATTCTACGAGAACCCAAATCTCACGCTCAAACGCCTGCGGGAACTGGAAACCGTTGCCACGAGCGAGGTCGCGGAGTTGGAGAAAATGGTTGTCGCAACCCCACGCAAAGGATAAAATCCTCCAAGAACAGGCCATGATCGACCACAAGAAAATCAACGCCTTCGTGAACGAAGTCGCCCGGCAGTTTCAGCCGCAGCGCGTGGTTTTGTTCGGCTCATACGCCTATGGACAGCCGGGGGCCGATTCCGACGTCGATCTGCTGGTCATCATGCCGCACGAGGGGCACTCCGCCATCCATGCCGCCGAAATCCGAAAACGCATCCGCGCCGGGTTCCCGATGGATTTGATCGTGCGCAGCCCGGGGGAGATCCAGCGGCGGTTGGCCATGAATGACTTCTTCATCACCGAAATCTTCCAACAGGGCAAGACGCTTTATGAAGCCAAGCGCGCTTGAGTGGGTCGATTGACCGGAGATGAACATGGCGAAAATCAATGTGTTGAACCGGGAGATCACGGTACAGACTCGCAATGACGCGGATTACATCAGCCTGACCGACATTGCCCGGTACAAAGATGCTGAGCGCACCGATTACATCATCCTGAACTGGATGAGAAACCGGAACACGATTGAGTTTCTGGGTCTGTGGGAGCATTTGAACAACCCGGCTTTTAATCCCATCGAATTCGATGGGATTAAAAGCCAGGCCGGACTGAACAGTTTCATCCTCACGGCCAAGCAATGGATTGAAAAAACCGGCGCGATCGGCATCATCTCCAAGGCCGGTCGATACGGGGGCACTTACGCCCACAAGGACATCGCCTTCGAATTCGCCTCCTGGGTCTCGGTTGAATTCAAGCTCTACCTCATCAAAGAGTTCCAGCGGCTCAAGGAAATGGAGCGCAAGACGCTCGGCTGGGACATCAAACGCAACCTCGCGAAGATCAATTACCGGATCCACACTGACGCGATCAAGGCCAACTTGATTCCGCCAGAACTGTCGAAAGCCCAGACGAATCTCGTGTATGCAAGCGAGGCCGACGTGCTGAACATGGCGCTGTTCGGCATGACCGCCAAAACGTGGCGGGACCGCAGCCCCGGCGCCAAAGGCAACATCCGTGACGAAGCCAACGCCGCGCAACTCGTCTGCCTGTCGAACCTTGAAAACCTCAACGCATTGTTCATCAACGACGGACTATCACAGGCCCGGCGGCTTACCAAGCTGAACCAGATTGCCATCCGACAAATGAAGCTGCTGATCGACGATGCCGGGGTGAAGCGTTTCGGAGACAAGTAGCAGTGAATTGTCGCACGCCGCGGTGGGCGAGATCGCGGCGTTGGATGAGATGCTCGGCAAATCGTGAAAACACGCACGGTCGAACTTGGCGACATTTGCGAATTCCTCGACCACAGGCGGAAGCCGGTGAGTGAGGAATTGAGAACGTCTGGCCCGTATCCTTACTACGGTGCCAACGGCCAACAGGGCTGGATTGACGATTACATCTTCGACGAACCGCTGGTACTGCTAGCTGAGGACGGTGGCCATTTCGGTTCAAAGACCAATCCCATCGCCTATAAAGTTGCTGGCAAGACGTGGGTGAACAACCATGCGCACGTTCTTCGACCCCGCCCGGATTGCGATGTCGACTACTTGACACACGTTCTCAGTTTTTGCGACGTCTCGAAAATTATCAGCGGCACTACCCGGCCAAAGCTTACAAAAGGGAATGCCGAGCGTATCCGGTTTCCCTTGCCTTCAATGCCCGAACAGCGGCGGATCGCGGGGCGATTGGAGCAGGCGGACCGGCTGCGCCGCACCCGCCGCTACGCCCTCCAACTCACCGACACCTTCCTCCCCGCCGCCTTCCTCGAACTCTTCGGCGACCTTGCGAGCAACCCAATGAAATGGCGGCAATGCACGGTCGAAGAAATCGCGTCCAATGGGAAGCGCGGTGTCACGA
>JAGVHG010000003.1 GCA_020056715.1 Phycisphaerae bacterium
GACCGCCGCCGCCGCCCCCGCCGCCGTATCCACCCATACGACTGCCGCCCCCGCCCCCGCCGCCGCCGGTGGTCTTACGCTTGGAGCGACAGGCCGCACAACGCTTTGGCTCGTTGGTGAAACCGCGCTCGGCGTAGCGCTGCTGATCCTCAGCCGAATGGATGAAACTGTCTTGGCAATCTACACATGCGATGGTCTTGTCGACATACGTCATAAGTGAGGCCTCTCGATTGGGCGAGGCCGGCGAAGCTTCTGCGGGGATCCCCTTTGGCCGAGCGGCCAGATAAACAGAGTGGATACTCCTGATGAAGATCGACGGTCAACCCTTATCCTTAGGTCTTATGAGAATGTACTTGCGGTCTCCTGTCAAGGGCGCTGCGGGTAATGTTTTTCGTCAATTTGTTTCGCCGCAGGACATGGCGGGTTGGTTGGTGGGGGGGTCGGTGACGCATCCCGGATGGCAAGATGGCGACTTAGGAGGGTCAAATCCCGTCGGAGGCGTCGCAAACGGGCATAAACCATGAAAAATCCGATCAACATCACGATCACGGCACAATAAAGGACCAGATCGGCGCCTCGCCCGATCCCCATGGCCCCGGCGACGAGAACGGTCAGGTCCGGACGGGCGATGGCCACTCCGGTACACAGCCAAACGAACGCCCAGACAAGCCCTTCCCTGCGGGTCGCCCAGCCGCGGACCGTGGCCACTAGGCTCAGGGCGAGCAGACCGGTCACAATAGCGATGGCCAGGATTTGGAATAGATTCATAGCAGCACTCGCCCCAAGAGGTAGTGAAGTGCGATACGGATCGCGCCGCGGGTCGATTGTCCCTTTCGCAATGAGTACGGGGTGTAGCGGATTTGGACGGGGACCTCTTTGAAGGGCAGGCCGGATAGGCGTATTTGGTCGATCAACTCCGTTGCGTGGGCCATGCGGTCCAGGCGCAGATTGATCCGCTGGGCCGCCCGACGCGAGAAGGCCCGAAATCCGTTATGAGCATCGGTGAGGTTCACTCCGTTCACGAGCCGAGTAAACAGCACGCCGAGTCGTAGCATCTTTCGCCGTAATGGCGGGATGCCCACGCAGGTTCCGAGAAACCTCGATCCCAGGGTGAAATCGCACTCGCCGCAGAGGATCGGTGAGAGGAGTACGGCGACGTCCTCGACGCGATGCTGGCCATCGGCGTCGAAAGTGACGATGAACTCGGCCCCTTGAAGGAGAGCGAAGTCGATCCCGGTTTGCAGGGCCGCTCCTTGGCCGCAGTTGATGGGGTGTCGAAGAACGTAAGTTGCAGCGATTCGGGCGACCTCGGCCGTGCCGTCGGTTGAGCCGTCGTCCACGACTACGACATTGGGATAGACGGCGCGGAGTTCGTGAAGGACAGCCCCGATGGCCGGCGCCTCATTATAGGCAGGAACGACGACGAAGACCCCGGCGGGCACGTCCGCGTGCGGCCGTGTCGTCGGCTGGATGTTGTTGGAACAATCTACGGACACACCGGGGTCTACTTCGCACGGGAGGTTCAGGTTGCCCTACGGGAATGATACACAGCGCCGAGCACCGGTTCCAACCGGGCGTGTTCGTCCTTGGGCGCATAAAGACCGGGCGCGGCGACGGGGTCGCCAACAGCCCGGCCCGTTTGATCTCAAGGGGTCGAGGCTTTAGGTTAGGTCGTGGTCAGACCGGTGCCGCCGGTGGCATCGTCCTCAAGGCTGAGGAAGAAGGCGGAGATCAAGGCCGTCGACAAACTGGTGGTAGTCGTCTCCAGGCCGGTCAGCAGCTCGGTACGGACGGCCGGATCGCAACCGCTCAACGCAAAAGCTGATCCGCCGACGGCAAGAGTCATCGCCGTCCGTAGCAAACGCGTTCGTAGGCTTCGTTTTGCCATTCTTGTGCTCCTGCAAAGGCTTCCGCAAGAAGCCGGTGTACGTACCTCTTTGCTCTGCGGTGTTCCTAGCGGTCGTATTCTATCCGACCCGCGGACCCAATTCAACGTTACCGGACTAGCGGTTACCCACTTATCCGGTCGTTATACCCATCGGTTAGGGACCGGCTGCGGTTTAGCACATCCGATATTTTCATGCCGGTGGGTTGTGTACTACGGCGCGGAGGGCTGCGGGCTATGCTGGTAAGGAGGCCGACCAATCGCTTCAATTTCCCCCCCAGGCGGCCCGTCGACGACTACCTTAAAGTAAAGGAGCGGGATCGGCGGATTGCCGATCTCGCCCCTTGAATCCACTGGTCGACCCGAATCGAGCTTAATCGGGTGCCCGGACAGAAACGTTTACTTACACTTCATTGCTCCGCGTCTTCCCTTGCAACTGTTGGAGCAGCACTGGCTGTTCGCCGTGCATTTATCGCCACTTGGCTGGCACGTTGTCGTGGTGCAGACTCCGCTTACGCACGTCTGCCCCACCGTGCAGGTGATCGGTGTGAATACGCAGCCCGTCGCCGGGTCGCAACTATCCGTCGTGCAAGCGTCGCTGTCGTTGCAGGTGAGCGCTGTGCCGGGCGCGCACGCGCCGTTTTGACAGGTTTCGGTCCCGTTGCAAACGTCACCGTCTCTGCACGACGTCCCATTGGTCTTGTTTGGGTGCGTGCAGCTTCCTGTGCCGTTGCAGATGTCATTCGTGCAGGCGTTTCCGTCATCCGTGCACAACGTACCGCTCGGGTCATAGTTGGGCACGCACGTACCGTTGTTGCACGTGTCCGGATTGTCGCAATCGGTGTTGATTTGACTTCCGCACGCGGTTCCGTTGACGACGTTGCTATGCGTGCAGCCGGTGGCCGGCACACAAGTGTTTGTCGTGCAAGCGTTGCTGTCGTTGCAATTGAGCGCTATGCCGGGCGCGCACGCGCCGTTCTGGCAGGTTTCGGCGCCGTTGCAAACGTTCCCGTCGCTGCACGACGTCCCATTGGTCTTATTTGGGTGCGTGCAGCTTCCTGTGCCGTTGCAGATGTCATTCGTGCAGGCGTTTCCGTCATCCGTGCACAGCGTACCGCTCGGGTCGTAGTTGGCTGCGCACGTACCGTTGTTGCAGGTGTCCGGATTGTCGCAATCGGTGGTTGCCGTACTCCCGCACGCGGTTCCGTTGGCTTTGTTCGGGTGCGAACAGCTTCCTGTGCCGTTGCAAGTGTCGTTCGTGCACGCATTCCCGTCATCCGTGCACAGCGTACCGCTCGGGTCATAGTTGGGCACACACGCACCGTTGTTGCAGGTATCCGGATTGTCGCAATCGGTGGTTGCCGTACTCCCGCACGCGGTTCCGTTGGCCTTGTTCGGGTGCGTGCATAAACCTCCGCTGAGCACATCGTTCGTACACGGATTGCCGTCGTCGGGGCAAGTGGTGAGGACATGCTGGCACATCCCGCTCCCGTTGCACGTGTCACTGGTGGCGGTGTTACCGTCGTCCGTGCACAGCGTGCCGCTGGGGTCGTAGTTGGCTGCGCACGCACCGTTGTTGCACGTGTCCGGATTGTCGCAATCGGTGGTTGCCGTACTCCCGCACGCGGTTCCGTTGGCCTTGTTCGGGTGGGTACAGCTTCCAGCGCCGTTGCAAATGTCGTTCGTGCAGATGTTTCCGTCATCCGTACACAGCGTACCGATTGGGTCATAGTTGGGCACGCACGTACCATTGTTGCACGTGTCCGGATTGTCGCAATCGGTGTTCGCCGTACTCCCGCACGCGGTTCCATTGGCCTTGTTCGGGTGGGTACAGCTTCCCGCGCCGTTGCAAATGTCATTCGTGCAGGCGTTCCCGTCATCCGTACACAGAGTGCCGCTCGTATCATAGTTGGGCACGCACGTACCGTTGTTGCATGTATCCGGATTATCGCAATCGGTGCTCGCCGTACTCCCGCACGCGGCTCCGTTGAGAACATTCACATGGGTGCAACCGGTGGCCGGCACGCAGGCGTCAGTGGTACAGGCGTTACCGTCGTCGCAGTTAGCCGCTGCGCCCCCGACGCACGACCCCGCCGAGCAGTGGTCGCCGGTCGTGCAAGCGTTGCCATCGCTGCAGGTGTTGGTGTCGTTATTGGTGTAGACACAACCAGTCGAAGGATTGCACGAATCATCGGTGCAGGCCTTGCCGTCGTTGCAGAGACTGTTGTTAGGCGTGTGCTTGCACGCGTCAGTGGCCTCATCGCAAGTATCTGTCGTGCAGGTGATACTATCGGCGCAATTAGGCGCCGTACCGGCCTTACAGCCCGTTACTGGATCGCAGATCTCCGCACCGTTGCAGAAGAGCCCGTCGTCGCAGTCGGCGTTGACAACGCACGGCGCAAAAACGAAACCCGCACCGGCGTTGTACGCGTTTTGACTATCTCCAGGCGAGCCGACCACAACCACGCTGCCGGAGAGAACCACGGACTGCCCAAAAGCGTCGAGGCGAGCGCCCACGGAAGCCACCAACTTCTGCTCCTCGATCCAAGTGGCGCCGTTCTTGCGGAATTTATACGCCGCTCCGTAGCCGTCCATGTTTGGCTCGGCGCTGTTTCCCTCATTGTAGGCGCCAATGACCACCACGTTATCTCCCGCCGCCACGGAAGCCCCGAACCGCTCGTTGGATGTCGAATCCGAACCGTAGAGTTCCGTCTCCTTGATCCATGTGAATCCGTTGAAGCGAAATACGGAAACAGAACCGACGTTGGTCCCCCTGTCATCATCGAAGGGATCGCCGATTGCGGCCAGATCGCCATAAAGTGCCACGGAGGTGCCAAACTGAGTATAGGGGGGGACGCCCGAAGGCTGCAATTTTTGTTGCTGCACCCAAGTCGAGCCGCTTCGCACGAAGACATAGGCCGAACCGGTTCCTAAAAGCGCATCCTGATCCAAGTACGCACCGACCAAGGCCACGGCCCCGGACACGGCGACTGACCAGCCAAACCGATCGCCGTACGCGCCATCCGTCGCAAGCAGTTTCCATTCCTCGATCCAAGTCGCACCGTCAAAGCGGTAAATATAAGCGGCGCCGTTGCCGTAACCGCTTGAGGGATTGCCCTGAGAAGCTCCGACGATGATCACTACGCCGGATATGCCGACGGAGATGCCGAAGGAATCGTTCGCTGCTCCGCCCGGCGGGGAGAGCTTTTGCTTCTGCTCCCAGAAATCGTCGCTAGGGTTCGTGGGCGTTCCATTGTCGTTTCTTTTGAAAACGTAAGCCGATCCGGAATTGACCCCCTTATCGGCGTCATTGGGCGTCCCCACGACGATGTATATGCCATCAATAGCGACCGACGTGCCGAAATGGTCGTAGGCCGCACCATCAAATGCCACAAGCTTGGCTTGTTGAATCCAGGTACTGCCGTTCTTGCGAAAAACGTAGGCGGAACCGACGTTGGACGCGATGGGACTGGAGTCGTTCGGCGCTCCGAGCACTGCATAATCGCCGGAAATGGCGACGGACTTCCCCATGGCGTCGTACAGAGCGCCATCCGAGGCGAGCAGTGTGATCTCGCTCTGGGCCAGCGCCGCTTTACTTCCGCCGCACAAAACAGCGAATATGGCTCCAACCCAAACGAAACCAAGAAAACGTCGAGATGCTCTAGATTCGCTTCTACTCATCATCCACCCCCTGCTTATCCCCTCTGCTGATTCCACAGTTCCGGCTATGTGTAAATACCCAAACTCTCCCCCTTACGCCAATCACCGGCGTAGCCTAAACTGCCACGCCATAACGGTACAATTCATCCGCTTTCGCCACGGGCGAGAAACCAACGCTATGCATCAACAGACTACGGCGGCTGGCTTGTTAGTCTCGGACGTTCGTCCGATAATTCGAGGTTCCGAGGCAGCGTTCCGACAGCATGGAAAATCGTCCCAGAATCGGAGCCTCAGAGTACCCCTGATAGCCGCGTCACGACCCCGTTTGGAGCCTTTGGTTTGAGAGTCCTCTCACATCAACTACCTATGACCATACTACGCTACGCATCCGACGATGGCGACGTTGTCCATGAAAAATAGGAAAATAGTTTATCGGACTTTTGATAATTTTTCTATGCTACCTACATTATCTGCTTGACGCGCTCTCTGGTTTCTGGTATTGTAGCTATTCGCATCGCATGGTGGGGATGTACCACGCGCGGCAGGGTGTGGGTCTCTTGAGGACCGGGGCTGGTGTGGGTTTGCGCTCGCTGCGAGTATGGGAAAGATGGGTGGGGGAACATGGGTTTGTATGCTTCTGAGTTTCGAGTGGTATTCACTCTCTTGAGGACGGCAGGCTATTGAGTCGGAAGTACAATTTGCGTGTTGTGAAATTTTGCCCGCCGAGGGTTAGGCGCGTGCTTAATTTGCTTGAGCGGACAATCGGTTAGATTTGCGGAGATTAGGTTATGATTACAGAGTGTTTCGTTGGAAAGACGCGACGGTCGGGGGCCACGGCGTGTTGTCCAGGTGCGTGCCGTGCGGCAATCTTAGCGGCGGCGTTCGCGGCGGTTTCATTGGGGTTGGTCCAACGGGCTGCCGCGCAGGTAGTCCCGCCGGGTTGCAATTTTGCAGGGGCGGGAGCAAGCATGAATCGCTTCCCCTCAACGACCGTGCAACACGGCCAGGAGATCTGCTATAGAATACAGTACAGTAACGGCGCCGCGGGTGTAAACTGCGAAATCAGGAATTTCGATGCGGATCTTATCCTTCCTGACGGCACCGTCATTCCCATGCTGCAAGGCGCTACTATCGTAAGCGGCGGTACAGTATCTTGCCCAAGTGGCGACCCTAGATGCGTGACGCCCTCAAACTGCGGGATTGCGGGTCAGATTGGGTA
>JAGVHG010000191.1 GCA_020056715.1 Phycisphaerae bacterium
GCGCCGGGTGCGTACTCCATGGCGACGCGCTGCAAACCGGTGAGTTTCGATCGAAGCCAGGCGTGCAGGTCGTTCCAGCTTAGGTATTTCTCGCGGGCGACGGAGACGCCGTCGAACTGATGCTCGTCGATTCCGTGGGCGAGAAGGGTCGGCCGGCCGGCGGCGGGCACCCAGAGCACCGCCCGGCGCGTTGTCCAACGCTTGCCGGGAAGCAGCCGGGCGAGAATCGTATTATTGCCGCGAAAATCGTAGACCAGCCAACCATCGATCTTCTGCTCGCCCATGAATTGTTGAACGGCCTTGAATTCCATAACACAACTCCTTTATGGTCTCGCGAAATCATACCAACGGGATACTGACTTGGACAATCTTGATCGATGGACAATGGCAAGGTTCCGGTGCTACGAGACCGAGACGCCGGTCAAACCACGGTGCTAAGGACGGTTACCGGAAGACCATTAACGCGCTCGAAGTCCTTGTCGTTCGTTAGGAACATCACGCACTCTGACGCCAACGCCGTCGCCGCATGGATCGCATCGGGCGTCTTCAGCCCGGTCTCGGCTCGCACACGAGCGGCGCGAACTAAGATTCCGGCGTCGACTGAAATCAGACGAACTTCGTTTGACCCGAGGAGGAAAGCAAGCAGAAACTGCTCCAAACGACGGTTGCCTTCCTTAAGAGGACGTACCAATGTCTCCAGCAACGAAACTTCGCTGCTCACGACGCGGATACTCCCGGCGGCAGCGGCCTCCCAGATTGGGCGGAGTCGTTCGGCGTATGGGGCGACCTTCTCCACGCTATAGATGATGCAATTGGCGTCAACGTAGACATTGCCGGACGCCGGAGGAACTAATCGCCCCATGAGTCGCGCTCGCCGCGGATGTAAGTATCAACTTCGTCCACCGTCTTGAACATAAGCCCGCCGGGAGCGTCACGGAGAATGTCTAATACCGACCGACGCGACGAAGGCTCTTGAACGGCACGGACCGTTACTTCTACAGCCTGCCCTACCGGCAAGTCCGGGACCGTGACTTCAATGCGCCCGTCGCGTCCAACATGGGCTTTCATTCGTTTTTCACCGCTCATCGCCGGTTCCCAGTATGGTTTGAAGAGTCTACGTACCGTCGGCATGGGCGCCGACCGGTTCAGGCTGTTCCTCGGCCACGCCCTCCAGATGCAGCGTCGCCACGGCGTCGTCGGAGGCGGGCGGCTTGACGGAAACGAGCAACCGTTTCTTGCCCGCGAACTCGCCGCGGAGCAATTTTTCGGATAGCGCGTCCTCCAGGTATTGTTCGATGGCACGGCGAAGGGGACGGGCGCCGAACTTCTCGTCGGTGCCCTTCTCGATGAGGTAGTCCTTCGCGCTCTGCTGCACATCTAGCTCAATGCCGCGCTCGCGCATCCGCTTGGCGAGCTTGGCCAACTCGAGGTCGACGATGCTGATCATGTCGTCGTGGGTCAGCTTGCGGAAGACGATGATCTCGTCGAGGCGGTTGAGGAATTCGGGACGGAAATGGTCCTCCAACTCCGTCTTGAGCATTTCCTTCATCTTGGCGTAGGTGACGGTATCATCGCGCTTCCCGAACCCGAACTCGTCCTGGTGCGTAATCCGGTGGGCGCCGATGTTGCTGGTCATGATGAGGATCACGTTCTTGAAGTCCACATGCCGCCCGAAGGAGTCGGTCAAACGCCCTTCCTCCATGATCTGCAAGAGCATGTTGAATACATCGGGGTGGGCCTTCTCGATTTCATCGAGGAGGATGACCGAATAGGGCCGGCGGCGGATTCGCTCCGTGAGCTGGCCGCCTTCTTCGTAACCGACGTAGCCCGGAGGGGCGCCGATCAACCGTGAAACGTTGTGCTTCTCCATGTACTCGGACATGTCGAGCACGAAGAGCGAGTCCGAGTCGCCGAACATGAACTCGGACAGGCACTTGGCAAGGTAAGTCTTTCCGACGCCGGAGGGGCCGACGAAAATGAAACTGCCCATCGGGCGGTTGGGATCTTTCAAACCGCTACGGCTGCGGCGGACGGCGCGGGCGACGGCGCTGACGGCCTCGTCCTGGCTGACTACCCGTTTGTGCAATTCCGTCTCCAGCCCCAGCAGCCGGTCCGCCTCGTCTTGACCCATGCGCTTCAGCGGGATGCCGGTCATCGAGGCGATGACCTCTGCCACCACTTCCTCGTCGACGACGCCGTCGATCTCCTTGCTGTGGTCGCGCCATTCCTTCTGCATGGTCTTCTTTTTGAGCTTGATGGAGTCGAGCTTGTCGCGGATTTGGGCGGCCCGCTCGTAGTCGGCGTTTTTGACGGCCTCATCCTTCTCCGCGCCGAGCTTATCTAGCTCGTTTTCCACCTCCGTCAGGTCCGGCGGTTTGGTGAGGGACTTCAGGCGGACGCGTGCCCCGGCCTCGTCCATCACATCGATCGCCTTATCCGGCTGGACCCGCGAAATGTAGCGCGTAGAGAGGTCCACGGCGTGTTCGAGGGCCATGTCGGTGATCCGTACGCGGTGATGGGCTTCGTAGCGGTCGCGGAGTCCCTTGAGGATTTGCAGCGTTTCCGCCTGGGTCGGAGGCTCGACGATGATCTGTTGGAAGCGGCGTTCGAGGGCGCTGTCTTTCTCAATGTATTTTCGGTATTCGTCGAGCGTGGTGGCGCCGACGCATTGGATTTCCCCGCGGCTTAGCGCCGGCTTGAGGACGTTGGAGGCGTCGATCGCTCCTTCAGCCCCGCCCGCGCCGACCAGGGTGTGCAACTCATCAATGAACAGAATCACGTTGCCCGCGCGGCGGACTTCGTTCATGACCGCCTTGATCCGCTCCTCGAACTGGCCGCGATACTTGGTCCCCGCGACCATCATCGCCAGGTCAAGCACGACGATGCGGCGATCGGCCAAAAGCTCGGGGATGTCGTTGGTGACGATCTTCTGGGCCAGTCCCTCGACGATCGCGGTCTTGCCCACTCCGGCTTCGCCCAAGAGAACCGGGTTGTTCTTCTGGCGGCGGCAAAGAATCTGAATAATGCGTTCGATTTCCGCTTGGCGACCGATTACGGGGTCGAGCTTGCCCTGGCGGGCCATCTCGGTGAGGTCGCGGCCGAAGGAGTCCAACGCGGGCGTCTTGCTCTTGCCCTTTTTCTGCTCAGAAGCAGCGCCGGTGGCGGCCTCTTCGCTTTCTTCACTCGCCCCCAAGAGGTTCAGAACTTCCTCGCGGACATCTTCGAGCCGCAGGTTGAGATTCATCAACACCTGGGCGGCGACGCCGTCTTGCTCGCGTAGCAATCCGAGCAAGAGGTGCTCAGTTCCGACGTAGTTGTGGTTGAGGTTGCGGGCCTCTTCGATGGCGTACTCGATGACCTTCTTCGCACGGGGCGTCTGCGGGAGCTTGCCCATGGTGACGGTCTCGGGTCCGCTCTTAACCAGTTTCTCCACCTCGAGGCGAACTTTGCGCAGGTCGACGTCGAGGTTTTTCAGTACGTTTGCCCCTACGCCCGAGCCTTCCTTGACCAGGCCGAGGAGAATGTGTTCCGTCCCGATGTACTCATGGTTGAAGCGCTGGGCTTCTTGATTGGCCAGCGCCATAACCTTACGGGCACGGTCGGTAAATCGCTCGAACATATCTCACGTCCTCCTGCGTTGTCTCGCCGGCGTTCCCCGGTCGCCGCCGCAAGGCTTGACCCTCCGGTCCAGTGCTTATCGGGGTCGATGCCGCGCTACACCGCGCTTAATTATAGTGCCGTGGTCCCTCCCCATCAACTTAGCGGACCTTGGGGGCGAACCGGCACCGTTCTCTGTATCGACCGGTGGGAGTGGTCGAATGATAAGCAGGGCGGGCCAAGTTTCCACATGCTAAGGCCGTAGTAGGTCCGAATCGCGGCGCGTGGAGGGATAGGCGAACACCCGGGCGACGGGCGACGTATTCGTCGTTAGCGTGGGATGTGCGGCACGGTGGGTGGTACGGTCAAGCGGAGTTTGAGCTGTGCGACGCGAGTGCGGCTCAGGCCGTGCGGCGCTTGCGCCTGATGGGCACAAACCGGATTTCGATACGCTTCTTGAGCGCCACCGCGATGCGGGCGAGCATGGAAAGCGAGTGCCCCTCGTAGTCGGCGTCCTCCAGCCGGCAGATCACCGACGCCGTTGTTCCCACAAGCTTGGCGAACTGCTTCTGAGTTAAGCCGGCTTCGGCGCGCAGGTCATAGATCAACAGAGCGATTTCCGCATTCGCCATTTCCTCTTCAAGAAACGCCGACATCTCCGGTCGTCCTCGGAAGTACCGATGGTCCATGATTTCGAGAGCGTCGGTGGCGCGCCTACGGCGAGTTGGCTGCGTGGTTTTCATGGGACGAATCCTTCCGGCGAGTGTGCCGGCGGGTCGGTGATGAACTGCCGCTTTCGTCCGAGGCACGATCGCCCACTTCTAGTATTCGCAAAATTGCGAAGTTCGTCAAGCCGGTCGTCGAATAAACCGCAGCAACAGTCTACAAACCCACCGGCCTTGGTTTTTCGATGGGACTCGCAATCAACCCCATAAATCGGCTTGTGGTACGCCTTCGCAAGCGCGCGATCCGCTATCCTTGCTTTTTCGCACGCGTTTCCCGTTCGGCGGGCGGATTTTTTCGTTTGCAGTATCTGGTACGCTCACGGGCGGGTTTTCGGCCCGGGTGACAATCGGACTAATGACAGCGCGAGACTTCCGACCGCCGCCCGACCGATCCAGGATTCGCCCGGCGGAGGTGCGAGGAGCGCTTCGGGCGGCGTGTTCGGGCCCGTCGAAAGCATCGCCGGGCGTGGTGTTGGCAAGGCGTTTGGTAGCCTGAGTGGCATACTCCTTTGAAATCTCAAATCCGAGATACTTACGCCCCAACTTCTTAGCGACGGCTAGGGTCGTGCCGCTTCCGGCGAAGGGATCCAGAACCAAGCCGCCTGCGTTGGAGCAGGCTTTGATGATCCTGGCGAGAAGCTGTTCGGGCATTTGGCAGCCGTGCCAGCCGCGGCGCTCCTTGAACGTGCCCGCTACGCGCGAAAAAAACCACGTGTCGCTGTCCACGGGGAAACGCTCAGGGATGTCCTGCGGACGGAGGATGAACCCGTCGCGGGTGGAAACCTCTGGGGGTAGAACGGGAGCCATCATCCAGGTGTCGTCGGGTACACGGCCGTCGGGGTCGGCGCGCTTGTCGCCGTACACCAGTTCCCGCGCCGACGGCACGCGGATCGCCAGCGAGTTGAACGTGAAGCGCTTGGGGTCCTTTACGAAGTGGAACACGTGGGCGTGGCTGCGGGTGAACTTATTCTTGCAGTGTACGCCGAAGGTGTAGAACCAGATGACCCAGCTTCGCAGGTACAGACCGAGTTCCCGGGTGCAAAGGACTTTCAGCTCGGCCGCGTACTCGTCGCCGATGGCAAGCCAGAAAGCCCCGTCAGGCTTCAGCACGCGGACCACGCCCTCAATCCACTTGCGCGACCAATCAAGGTAGTCGTCGGCCGCACGGCGATCGTTATAAACGTCGTAGTCGTACCCGATATTGAACGGCGGATCGGCGAAGGCCAGGTCCACGCAACCGGCGTCGAGCTTGGCGAGTTCCGCGATGCAATCGCCGTGGATAATTCGATCGCGTTTGACGGCCACGAGTAACCCTCCCTGACGATTGCCAATTTCCAATTTCCAATTGCCAATTGTCGATCGTCGATTGTCGATTGGCAACGGGTAATCCGCGAATAGGGCGCGGGGGATCGGGTCGCCGGATGAATTCGGTGGCTCACGGATTACCGGCGTGGCTGTGAGTTTTTACGGGACTCCCCAGGTTGACCTGATGGAAGGGGCGACTAGACTGCGGGCTTCGCGGGCCTGGTGGACGCGGTCGGTGTGGCCGCGTTTCGGGCTTGCGGCGTTTCCTCGATTTTGGCGGAGTCAATCCATGAGCAAGCCTCGCATCATGCGGGTAGTGAGGGCGTTGGCCGCGGGGGCGTTCCTTTTAGCGGCCGGCGGGTGTGACCTGCTTGTATTCAACGAGTATGTTCAGACCATCTTGTTGGGCATCACGGCCGCGGGCGGCGTCGCGATCCTCAAGAACATCTAACCGCGGGCCGGACGAGGCGCTTCCCGCTTCGGGGGGCAACGCGGCGGTTTGACGTTCCAAGCGGCTGCCCCTATACTCCCCGACCGTCCATCGGGCTGCCTCGATGGGCGTTCCACCTGTGTTGGATCCTTCCCAGGTGGAGGGTTTCCCAGCGGTCTATACGACGGGAGAATTCGATGCGCGGTACCTTGTGGACTCCACTCGAACAACGGCTCACCAGGGGCGTGACCCTGGCGGCGGTCGTTACGGTGGGGCTGGTCGCTTCGGCTTCGTCACAGACGAACACGACTCAGCCGAAGACCGTGTCTACGGCCCCCGAAGTGTTAGCGGATTCGACGGTCGAGGCGTTGTTTAAGGACTTTCTGCACTATGCGCGG
This sequence comes from Phycisphaerae bacterium, assembly GCA_020056715.1. GTDB lineage: Bacteria > Planctomycetota > Phycisphaerae > UBA1845 > UBA1845 > SBAX01. The sequence continues at coordinate 6,456 of JAGVHG010000191.1, forward strand.
TTGGGGCAGTTCGGCGCGGCCGACGCCCACGCGAAAGCTCTCCTCGCCCATCCCGACCTGGACGCCGTCGAGTTGATGGAACTGGCCAACAAGGACCGCGCCAGCGTCGACACCCTCCTTATCATCATCAAGCACTCGTCGATTTCGGAAAGCGCCAGCCGCGTTTTGGAGCTGATCGAAAAGGGTGAGTTCCTGCGACGCCAAGACCTCGAGCGGATTCAGACCAACATTGAAAAGCTCGCCGGCAATCCTCAGCAAGAGGCTAATGCGATTCGTCATTTGGTGGACGGGGGAGAGTATTCGATCCCGTTGTTGGTGAAGGCGCTGCTCGATCCGGGGCAGTCGGCGCTTTGGCCTCGGATCATCAGCGCCCTGCCCAAGATCGGAAAACCGGCGGTGAACCCGCTGGTAGCGGCGCTGGCCGTGGATAATCACGACGTTCGCCAAAACCTGATTCGCGCTCTGGGTGAGATCGGGTATCCGTTCGCGGTCCCCTATTTGCGGAAGGTCATCGGCGACGGCGCGGCCTTTGCGGAGACCAAGACGGCTGCAGCGGCGGCGATCGCGCGGATCGAGTCGTTGATCGGACGCGACGTCCCGGGTTCTGCGGAAGAGCTTTTCTACCAGTTCGCGGAGCGCTTCTACCAGGATGATGAGACCGTCCGCGCCGACCCGCGCCTCGACGAAGCGAACGTGTGGTATTGGGATTCGGCCGGACAGACGCTTAAGCCGGTGGTGGTTCCACGGCGGATTTTCGGGCCGGTGATGGCCATGCGCTGCTGCCAGGAAGCCCTGCAACTGCGAAACGATTACCAAGACGCCATCGCCTTGTGGCTGGCAGCCAATATCCGCCGCGAAAGCCGTCTGGGTTTCAATGTCGAGAACGGCGATCCGGCGGAGGCGGGCGAGGTGGATCGAACCCGTCCGGCCGTTTTTCCCCGAGCGCTCTACTTCACCCAGGCCGCCGGACCTCGCTATGCGCATCTGGTTCTGGACCGGGCCGTGCGCGAACGCGATACGGCCGTCGCCCTCGGGGCCATCGAGGCCCTACGGATTACCGCGGGCGAGTCCTCGTTGATCGGCTCCGAGGACTACAAGCAGCCGCTCGCCCAGTGTCTGCGGTTTCCTGATCAAGTCGTCCGCATCAAGGCCGCGCTCGCCTTAGGCGCGGCGCTGCCGAAGTCACAGTTCGCCGATTCGCAGTTCGTGGTTCCTGTGTTGGCGAGCACACTAACACAGAGCGGTCGGCAACAATTGATCGTGGTTGATGCCGATCAGGGCAACGCCAATCGAGTCATGGGCGCCCTGCGCGGCGGTGATCGCGACGTAATCGCCGAGACCGGCTTCTACCGGGCGATGGATCGAGCGCGGACCGAATTCCAGATGGTCAGCGGCGTTTTCCTCTCCACGGACCTGACCGAGCCGGGGCTTGCCGTTGCATTGGAAAAGCTGCGTTCCGAGTTCACCTACACCAAGACGCCGGTGGTAGTGCTGACCAAGCCTCGCCAAACTGTCATGGCCGAAGACCTCGCCAGGGTCGATTCGCTGGTGGAAATCGTGGACGCGGCCGCGGCGGACACAGCGTTGGAGGCCGCTTTGGAGCGTGCCCGCGGACGGGCCGGACACGCGCCGCTTAGCGGCGAAATGGCCCTGAGCTTAGCGCTTCGGGCAGCGGATACGCTACGCAGTATCGCCGTTGACGGACGGTCGGTGTATGACGCAAGCGTGGCCACGCCGTCATTGATCTCCGCTCTCTCCGCCTCGGACGAACGCTTGCAGATCACCGCGGCGTCGGTGCTGGCGCTAACGCCTTTGCCCGCGGCGCAACGGGCGATTGCCCATGTGGCCCTCGACGAGAAGAACAGCAAGTCGCTGCGCGTGGCCGCCTTCGGTTCTCTCGCGGAGTCGGCCAAGAACAACGGGAACCTTCTCGAAGAAGCTCAAGTTGCCGCGCTGGTGACCATCGCCAAGGAAGATGCCGACCTCACCATCCGCACTGCGGCAAGCCAAACCCTCGGGGCCGTCAATCTCAGCAACAACAAAGCCAGCGAGATCATCCGCACCTACCACGGCGGATGAGGGGTGACCCTTGAGGGTGCCACTGGCGGCTTGACCGCCAGTGAGGACCGCTCCCCCTGGTTTTAACTCTTGCCGCTGACGAGCTTCTTCGTGTTGTTTTCAAGCGTCTTCACGTCGCTCGCTCCGCGATCGATATCCACAACCACGCCGGATCGATCGATCCATAAGACGGTCGGGATACTGCGACCAGGAATCCCGTAGCGATCGCAGGTCTCGCCGCCATTAAGCAAGACCCGTTGGTGGAGCTTGTTCTGCTCGACGTATTGCTTGAGGATTTCTTTTTCCTCGTCCCAGGCGTTGACGGCGAGGACCACCAGCCCGTCCTTTTTGTATTCGTCGGCGATCTTGCTTAGGTGCGGAGCCTCCGCACGGCAGGGGCCTCAGCTATACGCAAAGAACGCCAAGAGGACGGGTTTGCCGCGTTGATCGCTGAGACGGACCTTGGCCCCGTCGAGGGCGGTCAATTCAAAATCCGGTGCGGGTTTGTTCTTTACCTGAGACACAAACTGGCGCTGGCCCATATCGGCGCAACCGGCCAGACCCAAGACCGTAAGAACGGCTGAAACGTACCATACTCTCCGCATGTTTGATCCACTTTCCCGCAGCCGTCGTACTCCACGCCTCCCGAACAGCAGAAGCTAACGGGCAAATGCAACGGTCGCAACCCCCAAAGCATATCTCGCGGCAACGTTACGTGATCAGCATCGCGTCGCCGAAGCTGAAAAATCGGTAGCGTTGTTCGATCGCGTGGGTGTAGGCGCGGCGGGTGCGCTCTACCCCCGCGAAAGCCATCACCAGGGCGAGTAACGTGCTTTTCGGAAGATGAAAGTTGGTCAGAAGCACATCCACTATTCGGAACTCGTACGGCGGGTAGATGAGAAGCGCGGTCGAACCGTCCCCAGCGTGAATCGTTCTGGAATCGCACAAGGCAGCGGAGGCTTCGAGCACGCGAACCGTAGTCGTGCCCACGGCGACGACGCGGCCTCCGCGACCGCGACACGCGTTGACCGCTTCCGCCGTAGCGGTGGGCAGATCATATCGCTCTGTGTGCATCATGTGCTTTGATAGGTCGTCTGCGATAATCGGCCTAAACGTCCCAAGCCCGACGTGCAATGTTACAAAGGCAACGTCCACGCCTACGGCTCGGAGCCGATCGAGCAGCGGTTCAGTGAAGTGCAGCCCGGCGGTCGGGGCCGCGACGGCGCCAAGTCGTTGCGCATAAACCGTTTGATATCGGTCGCGGTCAAGTTGATCGGCGTCCCAATCATGCGTACCCCGACGGATATAGGGTGGTAACGGTGTCTGGCCGACGTGGTTAAGAATTTCCTCGACGGTCCCGGCGGCGCTCACGTGAACAAACCAGTCGCCGCCGTCATGACGAGTGAGCAACTCCATCGACACCGGTGGATCCCCCAGCGAGTCGATAGCGAGGATATCGCCGGTTCGCAGCCGCTTCGACCCTTCGAGCAAGACCCGCCATCGGCCGGGGCTTTCCTCCTCAACGAAAAGCCCCGGAACCACCCCGCCGGTCTTGCGTCGCGCGGTGAACTTCGCGGGCAGGACCTTTGTATCGTTGAGCACCAGGAGATCGCCGGACCGCAGCAGGTCCGGCAAATCGACGATGCAGCGGTCGCGAATCGTATCCCCTGCCCGATCCACCACGAGCAAGCGAGCTTCTTCACGGCGCGAGGGCGGCGCTTGCGCGATTAGCTCCGCCGGCAAAACGTAGTCCAACTCCTCGACGGGGAACTTTGTGGCCAATCGACAATCTCCGTTAACGAAGGGGTTTGACTCCCGCTTCGGCACGCATCTGATTCACCCGGTCCCACATTTTGGGATCATTCTGAATGAACTTGACGAGATGGGCCGTGGAGATCCCGATCCGCTCCGCCGTGTCGCTGACCCGCATTCCGCACGCGGCGAGCACATCCAACACCTCGCCAACAGCGGAGAAATAGCGATCGTTGCGTTGTCCCACCGCGAGCTGCCCGTCCGGCGTAATGCACGATCCGAGCAACTCACTGGGTTGATAGCGTTCCAGGCCAAGCTCGGCGCGTACGTGAAGGGCAATGGCCTCTCGTAGCCGTCGGACCGCCCGAACGGTATTGACCCGTTGGGAGCGATCATCCGCGGCCGTGACCGACAACCCCGTCGGATGGTGGCGTAGTCGGACGGCCGAACTCGTCTTGTTGCGCTTCTGTCCGCCCGGACCGCTCGATCGATAATGATCGACGCTGCACTGTTGGACGAGCGCTTGATCGTCGAGCGACAGATATCTATCCGCTGAATCGCTTCCACTTTTCATGGCGTTCTTGACTCTACGCTCCAACACTCCCAGGGTCGGATTGTCGATTCCCGACCGCCGATTGTCGATTGAGACTGGTCTCCCACGCCCGCGGCTATCGGACGATGGCTCCCCCTCTCCCTTCCAGGGAAACGATTGGGTTAAGGGTGGAACGGTGGCTATCCCCCCTCACCCAACCTCTCCCCTCAAGAGGAGAAGAGGAGTAGTCCGTCCCACAAGTCGGTTCCACTGCAAACCGATAACTCGATGGTGTACTAACCGGAACGGCCGGCGCGCGCTGCTCGGGCTTCCCGATCAGGACCGCGAGCGGACAGCCAGACTGTAGGATCGTCCCAGGAGATCCCCATGAAGACTTCGATTTTGAAAGCGTTCGCGGTAACGGCAGTGGTGCTGGCCGTAGTATTCGGCTGCAATACGGTCCTCAACAACGTGGCCGACAATGGTTCCGGAGACGGGTTCGCCACGGTGGACAGCGAATTCTCGGACGCTCCCACGTCGCCCGGTGGAACCGGCGGAACGGTTGTGCCGGGGACGGACCCCGGCGACGAGAACGTCGAGCTTCCCGCCGAGCTGACGCGGAGCTTCTTCACCGCGTTCCAGGTCGATCCGGTTGCGGAAGACACCGCCGGTCCGAAGTTCGTCGTCGCCGGCGACGTGGACCAGGACGGCCTGTCTGACTTGGTGAGCGGATGGAACCAGTCGCAACCGATCCAACTTCACCTGCAACGCCGCGACCCGACCGGGGCGATCTCCTTCCGCACCATTAACCTCGGAGGCACCACGCCGATTGCGGTGATCGCGGGGGTGGAATTGGGACAGATCAACGGCGACGGTTGGTTGGACGTGGTCGTGTTGGCGAAGGCCAGCGGGTTAACCGGGTTCTGCCCGACAGACCCGCCGTCCAAAATCAGCGACCTGGAAGGCCAAATCATCGTGCTCTTCAATCCCGGCGACGCGGCCTTCGTTCCCGACGGAGACCGCTGGACGGAGATGATCCTGGTCAATCCGTATGTGCAGGACCGTTGGATTCACAACCAGTTTCCGGGCAACGAAACGGTGAGCTTCGAGGAATTGAAGACCAAGCCGGAGCGCGCCGGGTTCACCGCCCTGGCCGTCGGCAATATCGACGGCAACGCGGGCGATGAAATCGTCGTCGCCCTCAACCCCGGTGTGTGCAAAGAACTGAGGCAGGACCCTCCGATCAACACCGTCGACTTGTGGATCAACCCGGGCGGGGCGTTGGCGGAGGATTCCAGCGCCTGGGGCGTGCCGTCCGACATCCCGCTGTCGCGTGGCGTGCCGCTCGCGATCATGGCCGACGCCCCGGAAGTCACCGACGTGGCGATCTACGACGTGGACGACGACGGAGACCTGGACGTGGTGGCTGCGTACAGCAACTCGATCAGCCTCAACGTGCGCTGGGCGCGCAACCCTCTGTTGTCCGATGGCTTCGCAGCCGTCATCGACGGAAATAGCGACGCCGTGCCGGACTTATGTTCGGGAGGGGCCGATGATAATGGCCCGTGCCCCAATGGCGACGCGGACTGCCTCGGCATCGCCGACGGCATCTGTGTGAGCAACGTTTGTGTGGGCGGCGCTACCAACGGCGAAGCGTGTACGAGCGACAGCGATTGTCCAGGCATTGAGGACGGCGTCTGCGTACCGGGCAAGTGGCGGTTCTTCGCTTCGGGATGGGAGTTGCGACCCATCGGACAGGTCGACACGGCCGCCAACGTAATCACCATCGGTGACGTTGATACCGACGGCTTCGACGACGTCGTCGTTCGCTCCACGATCGGCCAGATCGTGCAGTGGTTCCGCCGCCCGAACTCCCTGACCTTGCCGCCGGAGTTCCCCCCCAACGACCCGGTCCCCGACCGCACCAATTTCCCCTGGCCGGTCTATTCCCTCACCGAGTTCAGCAACCAGGAGCCGGAGGCGATTGCCCTCGGCGACGTGACCGGCGACGGACAGGTCGAACTGATGGTCGCGGTCGAGGGGGGAGTGTTCTGGTATGACGCGACGGTGGGCGAGTCGGTCTACGACCCGTGGTTCTCCAACGCCATCATCCAGGACAACCCGCCCGATACCACCGACCCCAACGCCGCACCGCCCTCGACCCCGCCCGGCGGCACCGGCGTGGGCGTCACCCAGGTGGATACGTCCACGTGCATCAATTCGCTGCTGGTCGTCGATTTGGACGGCGACGGGAAAAACGACATCATCGGCACGCTGGACCGCCGCTCGGGTTCAGGCCTCAGCGACGACCGCCTGGTCTGGTACCGCAACACCAAGACCGAAGAGCCGTAAGGTGCGCAGGGCGCCACCCATCCGCTCATTCCCACGATTCTCGAATGCCCCTGGCGTTTTTACAAGCGAATGACTTTAGGGCGGCGCATCTAACGACCGGGGGAGCAATCCGGCCTGCACGAGGTCTGCCGCGCCGTTGCGGATCGAGGCCGACAACTCGTGCAGCGCCTTGTAGACCACGCTCGCTCCGGCCTGATGCAGCCGCGCCACCGAACACGGTCCGGCGGCGACTCCGACACTGACCACCCCGGCCTCTCCGGCTGAGCGGATCAGCGCATCCGAAGCCGCCACAACCAGAGAGCGCGGGTCTGCCTCACACAGTTGCCTCAGTTCCGCCGGTCGGCGTCGTGGGTCGGCCTCCAGCCGGTCGAACCGCGCGAAGATGCCAGCAAGATGGTGCTTTTCCAACTCCGTCCGTCGCCCAGCCAAATTCGTTCCGAGAGTAATCAGGCAGCACGATCCCACGCGTGCAAGTTGCGGCAACGTATCACGGATGTCCACCTGCGGTTGGTAGGACGCGAGGAGGGCGTTGGATTCGAGGTGGGTGTCGAACCGTTTCTCATACTCGGCGATCTTGACTGGTTTCGCGCCCGGCAGAAGGTCGGCCTGCCGTCCTTTCGTGCGGAGCAGTCGCCAAAACGTAGCCTGGTCCAACTGCGACCAGCCGACCTCGGCGGCGGCGGCTCGGTGAGCGGCGTAATAAACAGTGGAGGGATCAAACACCGGCCCGTCAAACTCAATGATCAACCGCACGCTTTGCTCCGATCGTACCACGGTGCGCTTGACCGCCCCGCTTTCCCCGATGATCCTGCCCATCGGGAGACCACGTATTGTCGCCGCGCATTCAAGATTGTACCGCGAAGGTATTGAACGACGTACAGGCTCTGTTTAGGGAGTACGCGGACTCTTTGGGGAGCCACCTGTGCTTCCAGGACTTTGAAAAAGAGCTTGCGAATCTGCCGGGCGATTACGCTCCACCTCTAGGGCGATTGCTTGTGGCGGTGGACGATGTTCGGCTTGCCGGGTGCGTGGCCTTGCGGCGTATAGACGAGCGGGTCTGTGAAATGAAGCGTCTCTACGTTCGCCCGTCTTATCGCGGGGCCGGATTGGGGCGCAAACTGGTCGAGGCGGTCATCACCGCCGCTTGCGAAGGCGGATACGCCAAGATGCGCCTCGACACCCTCCCCTCGATGAAAGAGGCGATCAAGCTGTACCACTCCCTTGGCTTCGCAGAGATTACTTCCTACCGGCTCAACCCGGTGGAGGGGGTAAAATACATGGAACTAGCGTTGGGGTAACTTTTTAGCCGAATGCAGCACATTTTGCACGGCGCAGTGATTTTTGGAAACGAGAATGCCCGATAGATTAGGTCATGCACGCAGCGGCGGAGC
>JAGVHG010000128.1 GCA_020056715.1 Phycisphaerae bacterium
AGGGGCAGAGCGGGACCGACGATCTTATTTAGTTCCGCCGTGGTGGCCGACTGCATGGTCGCCATGTCGCGGGCGAGGCTTTCAAAAGGCATTCCCGCCGCTGCACGCTCGATGGCTTCCTGCAACACGCCGTTCAGTCCGGCGAACGACTGAATCACGTCCGTCCGCAAGGTCTCACGAGCCTTGACGGCCTCGTCTTCGGAGATATCGCCCCCGCGAATACGTTTGAACTCGCTCAGGAATTCCTTGAGCGCTTCCCCGGTCACGTCAGCCTTAACACTGGAGGACGCGGTGACATACCCCAACTTGGGGCGCATCACGAATCCTGAACGCGCTCCATAGGTATACCCGTGCTCCTCACGTAGGTTCATATTCAATCGACTGGTGAAGCTGCCCCCGAACAGGGTATTGAGCAACCGATACTGCACCCGGTACTGGTCGGCGTATTTCGCCCCCGGCATAATGAACTGGATCACCGTCTGCACCGCGTCGGGTCGATCGACAAGGACGACCTTCAGTTCCTTCAGAGGGGCGACCGACGGTTGCTCGGGACTGGGGGAATTGAGCGGGAAAGGTTTCCAACTTCCCAGCGTCCTGTCCAATACCGTTTTCGCTTCTTCTTTCGATATATCCCCGGCCATGAACACGGCAGCGAACTCCGGCCGGACCATCGTAATGTAGGGTAATTTCGCGTCTTCGGAGACGAGCTTGCTCACGGTTTCCGGCGTTCCCACGACGGGCCAGCCATAAGCGTGTGTGTCGCCGAACAGCATTCGCGATGCCACCCGCGAGGCCACCAGCGACGGTTGATCATCTTGGCTCTTCAAGTCCTCAAGGTGAAGCCGCTTGACTCGCTCCCAGTCGTTTTCGTCGAACTTCGGATGGAGGATGGCGTCGGTCGCCAGGGCCGCGGCCTTATCAAAGTTACGCTTCAGCACGGTAAGCGACACGCTCATCGACTCACGGTCGGCCGAGGGGGAGAACCGAGCGCCCAGGGACTGCATGGCGTCGCTGAAGTCCAAGGCGTCCAAGTCGCCCGCGCCTTCGTCCAACATGTCCGCCGCGAGGTACACCGCTCCGGCCTTTCGGGTATCGCCCACAATGTGCCCGGGCCGAAACACTACGGCCATCGCCACCAGGGGAAGTTCGCTCTTCGTCCAAAGCATCACGGGGATGCCGTTATTGAGTTTGAACGAATCGGGCGATTGGAGCTTGAACTGCTCCGCAGTCATGGGCTTCGGTTGGGCGTCCCGGGCCGACGCCGCCCGCTCCGGGGCCTCGGGCAACACCCGCATGATGACCCGCGCGTTAGGCGTCAGAACTTCCTTGGACCACTTGCGTACAGAATCGACGGTCGCGTTACGATACCGGTCCAGGTCGCGCTTGAAGGAGTTAGGCTCGCCCCAGTAATACTCATACTCATTCAACTGGTCCGCCTTGGCCTCGATGGTCTGCAGACCGCTCAGCATGCTCAGCTCGAATGCTGCCTTGCGCTGTTCCAACTCCGCGGCCGACGCGCCCTTGTCCACGAACTTCGCCAACTCCTCGTCTACGGCCTTCTCAACGCGATCCAAATCCATCCCGGGTCGGGCCATCACGTCGATGCGAAACACCGACCCAAGCTGCGACGAGTCCTGATAGGCCGACACCTCCGCGGCGATCTTGTCGTCGTACACCAACCGCTTGTATAACCGGCTCGTCTTCCCCGTGCTCAGCACCGCCGCCGCGAGGTCCATCTCCGCGTCACCCTCGGCCAAGGTTGCAGGACTGTGATACGCCATGGCGACCATCGGAAGCTGCACCTTGTCGAGCATCGTGGCCCGCAGCGCGCGATCTAACTTCACCGGAGCCGCCTTGGCGTGGAGTGGATCAATGCGACGCGACAGGTTCCCGAAAAGGTCCGCGATAAGCGGTTTGATCTTGGCCGGGTCAAAATCACCCGCCACACACAGACTGACGTTGTTCGGCACGTAGTAGGTGGCGAAGAAGTCTTTCACGTCCCCTACGGTCGCCGCCTCAAGGTCCTCATGGGTGCCGATCACGGGAATGTGGTACGGGTGTCCGATGGGATAGAGCATCTCCTGAATCTGTAACTCTGCCTTGCCATACGGGCGGTTTTCATAGCTCTGTCGTCGTTCGTTACGCACCACATCGCGTTGCTTATCGAGCTTTTCCTGATCCATCGTTCGGGCCAGATCCTCTAGCCGATCCGCGTCGAGCCACAGCAACGTGGGAAGAAGCTGCGCGGGACCGGACGAAAAATAGTTGGTCCGATCGGAGCTGGTGCTGGCGTTGTTGGCCCCGCCGCCGGATTCCATGAGCGTGTCGAATTTGTTGCCCGGCACCCGATCGGTGCCCATGAACATCAGGTGCTCGAACAGATGGGCGAAGCCGCTGCGCCGCACGACTTCGTCCTTCGACCCCACCCGGTACCAGAAGTTGATCGACGCCACCGGAAGGCTGTGGTCCTCGTGAAGGATCACCGTCATCCCGTTGTCGAGCTTGTATTTCTCGTAGCGAACGTCCTGTCCGCGTGCCGCGGAAACCAACCCCGTCCACCCCAACGCCCACACACACGAAACGATCGCACGACGAGTCATGTTCCTAACCTCCCAAGCCAAATCCATCCGTCAGCCAAACGACCCTTGAGTCGTTTGGCGAGAAGCCATCACGCCGCTGTCCTTCGCGGTGAAGACTTCACCGAACCGTCCGTCAGCCCAAACGCCCGTGAGCGTTTGGGCGACGAATTCATCCCAGGCCACCCGACAACGAGTATCGTCCGCACCGCCACCGACGGCAAGGGTGCCGGGTAGGCTGCCATTTAGGCCGACGTTGACCTCCCGCCGCACCACCGCGATACTCCTTGACCGCGAATCGATTCGAGCGGTTCGTATGAAAACTTCGTTTGTGGAGAGGTGCCCGAGTGGCTGATGGGGCTGGTTTCGAAAACCAGTGTGCTCGTAAGGGTACCGGGGGTTCGAATCCCCCCCTCTCCGATACCGGGTCGCGAGACACTCCGTTGCTGACATGGCCGCTTAGGTGTCTTGTACTGCCGAAGCGATTGATTCGTGTCGGCCGACGATGACCCTTCGCGTTGCCGTGTTGCGCGGGCGACGGGTTCATCTACCATCGGTCCCGATTCGACTTCGCCCTCAGTGGGGTCGAGGACTGCCTAGACCGCCCCGTGGGAACCAGTCTAATGACCCGACATCGCTTTCCAATACGGAAACCGCGACTACACGACCAGGTTGAACGGCATAACCCTTTGATTCTGGAGGTGATTAGAGCAGATCCGCTGGGCGCTCTCTCAACATTGGGTGATCGCTTTCGCTAAACCACCCAGATTCACACGCAGTGCCCCGTCCCGCGTACCCGTTACGCCGTCCGAAGCGAAGAGAGGCC
>JAGVHG010000164.1 GCA_020056715.1 Phycisphaerae bacterium
AGAAACGGCCTGGACTGCCTAACCGACACCGATCTTGTTTCTGGCTGCCCCAAACGGTGCGTCGGGGGACAGTTCCCTAATAGGGACTGTACTATCGCTTCGAACTGCCCCCAAGGAGAATGCGTGGGCAGTTGCTCCGCCGGCACGCTCGGTTCTGCGCCGTTCTACAAGACCGTGGCGCAGTGGGGCACGGCCAAGGTGCGAGGCGCCCAGATCCGGCCTGGAACGAAGTACATGGTATTCACGGAATGTAACTTTCCGGGTGGGGCCGTGCTTTCCAGTGCCGCAAACGCCGTCACCTGGAAGTGGGGTGACGTCGACAACAATGACGTTGTGAATGCCATCGACGTCACCTATCTGGTCAACGCCTTCAAGGGCTTCTTAGGACCCTTCACGTTCGAGCAGATGAACATCTGGGGCTGCGTACCGGATGATGTGCTCAACGCCCTCGATATCGCTGTTTGTGTCGATGCGGTCAGGGGGTTCGCGTTCCCGTGCTCGCTCGTCTGCCCGTGACGGATAGCGTCGTCGCCTTCGGTGCTAGCGGCTAGCGCTATTTCAACGATGAAATGATGGGTAGAGGGTGGCATGGCCAAGCGCAGCGCCGCCATGCCGGCGACCCGCACCACTTGTCAGCCCTGCGCGAGCGTCTGCGCACCTCGGTCGTGCGATTCGCCACGCCACCGCGCCACGGCTACCATCTTGGTCATGCCGCTCATCGTCCAGAAATTCGGCGGGACCAGCCTTGCCAATCCGGAAAAGATCCACCGCGCCGCGCGGCGGGCGATCCGCGCCAAACTGGAGGGCAACCGCGTGGTGCTGGTCGTCTCGGCCATGGGGCACGCCACCGACGAATTGCTGGACCTCGCCCGCGCGCTCTGCCCCGATCCGCCCAAACGCGAGCTGGACATGTTGCTCACCACCGGCGAGCAGGTGTCGATCGCGTTGATGGCCATGGCCATCGACGCCACGGGCCATGAGGCGATCAGCCTAACCGCCGCCCAACTCGGACTGCTCACCGACAGCGCCCACACCCGCGCCCGCATTCAACGCATCAGCCGCGAACGGATCGACCAGGAGTTGGCCGCCGGAAAGATCGTCATTGTCGCCGGATTTCAGGGCATCGACGCCGGCGGTGAAATCACCACGCTAGGCCGAGGGGCGTCCGACACCACGGCCACCGCCCTCGCGGCCGTTCTCGGCGCCAAGGAGTGCGAAATCTACACCGACGTGGATGGCGTCTACACCGCCGACCCGCGCGTCGTCCCCAACGCCCGCAAGATCGACGAGATTAGTTACGACACCATGCTGGAAATGGCGGCGTCCGGTGCGGTCGTCATGCACTCCAGGGCAATCGAGTTCGGAAAAAAATTCAACGTCCCCATCCACGTACGAAGCTCACAGACCGAGACCCGAGGAACCATCATCATGACGGAAACCATCAGCATGGAGGCGATTTCGGTTCAAGGGGTCACGCTCAAAGAAGACCTCGCCTTCGTCTCCCTCAACGCCGTGCCCAACACTCCGGGCGTAGCGGCCCGTATCTTCGCCGAAGTCGCCCGCAACCACATCCTGGTCGACGATATCGTCCAAAACATCTACGACGGGGGTAAGTTCGCCAACTTGGGTTTCTCCACCAACGCCGCCGATGCAGCCGAGGCCCGAACGGTGTGTGAACAGCTCGCAGTCTCTTTGGGAATCGGCGGCGTCGAGGTGGATGAGGGCGTCTCCAAGGTCAGCGCCGTCGGCGTGGGAATGCGCACCCACGCGGGCATCGCCTCCACGATGTTTGAGGCCCTTGCCAATGCGGAGATCAACATCGAGAACATCTCCACCAGCGAGATCGTCATCAGTTGCATCATCCGCCGCGCCGACGGACCCAAGGCCCTGCGATTCATCCATGACGCCTTCCATCTTAGCGAAGTGAGCAACCGCACCGCGAGCAACTGATGCGCCTCCCAGCAGCGAAAACGCCCGTGAGTGTTTTCGCGGACTTGGTGCCTGGATGAAGAGACTACCCGTACCGGCTTCAATCCTGCTCCCTCCGCGATGGCGGCGGCACGCGACGGCCCTCGCGGCGATTATCGCGGTTTCGGCGCTTATCGTTTGCGAGCGGACCGCTCAGGGTCCGATTCAAGGCGGCGACCGAACGCGGTACCACGATCGAACGTTCCGCGTCGTACACGTTGTCGACGGCGACACGCTCGACATCGACGCCCCCGACGCCGACAAACCTAAAACCCGCATCCGTTTGTGGGGTGTGGACACGCCCGAACTCGCCCGCGGCGGTCGTCCCGAAATGCACTTCGCCAAGGCGGCCAAGGAGTTCGCCGAGCAGACACTGAAGGGTAAGGAAGTAAACGTGGTCCTCGTCCCGGAAAAGACGCGGGACAAATACGGCCGTCTGCTCGCGTACATCTTCTGCGAGCGCGGCGGCCGTATGTTCAACGAAATGCTCCTCGAAGAGGGGTTCGCCTACGCCGACCCGCGTTTCGCCCATCCCTACAAGAAGCAATTTGAGTCGACCGAAAATCGTGCCCGTAAGAGCAACGTCGGCCTATGGTCCGGCCTGACCCTCGACCAAATGCCCGCCTGGAAACAACGCCGTCAGCACCAGGCCCCGTGAGTCCGCCAGCGGCGGAGTGCGAGGTGAGCACAGACGCGATCAAGACCGTTGAGTGGCACCCCAACAATCGGGCTTGAAGGACCGCTAGGCCACGTCGGCGAACATCATGTGGATGAGGTCGCCGGCGAAGGACATGACGTCTTTGGCGGCGGCCTTACCTTCGGGGCTGCCCAGGGCGGACATCATGGCCTCTTTGGTGTCGAAGTACAGCTCGGCCATTATGTAGAACTTCGGCTCGCCGCCGGGCGAGCCGGTGAAGCGGCAGACCTCCAATTTCTTGAGGCCCGGCATCTTCTTGGCCAGTGGCGTATGGATTTCCTTGTAGTACGTTTCAAAGGCGGACACGTCGGCGGGCTTCTTGTACAAAGCGACGAGCTTGACCACGGTTTAGAAATTCCTTTCAAGGTAATGTTGTAGATGTTCCTTGTTCATCACGACTTGCACCTGCTTGCCCTTGGCGAGCAATCGGTCGCCGTCGTAGGCGGATACGTTGCAGACCACGCGCGGGTGGCGATCGTTGGAGACCTCGATAAGTTCTGCTCGGACGCGAACGGTCCTTCCCACCGGACACGGGGCCAGATGATCGACGCTGAGGTACGCCCCGATGCTCTGCTCGTGATCTTCCAAGTATTCAACCAGGACCTTCCGGGCGGCGATCTCGAAGTGGTGGGCGGCGGACCAGGTCGAGTAGACGCGGTGAATGATTACACCATCGAAGGCCGGACACATGTCGACGGTGACGACGATGGTGATCTCGCGCGTGATCCCTAGCTCTAATCCGGGTTTCATCGCCCCGATTGTCGATTCCTTCGAGACTCAGGACAAGTGTCGAATGTTCCGCCCGCGGCGGATCGAATGGAGGGAACAGGCACGAAGGCACTAGGCAAGAAGGGGATTGTCGATCGTCGAATTGAAAACGGGACCGTCCAGCATCATCAATCGACAATCGAAAATCGAAAATCGGCAATGATGTCCACAATGTAACCGTGAAAAGCGGCCTGCGAGAGCTGTCCTGCGTAGGTTGACACCCCGGCTCGATCGGGTATCATGGTTGGGCTATGAATGGGCGGACGTACGGAGTCGCTTTGTTTGGGTTATGGGCGGGGTTCGGACCGTCGGTAACGGCTGCGCCGAAGGCGGACATCGCTACGACGGCGTGGCAACTGGATTTGGAATTCTACGACCCCCAGCGTATCACGCTGCGGCTGCCGGGCGATGAGCACGCGACGACCTTCTGGTACGTGCTCTATCAGGTGACCAATCGAACGGGCAAGGACGTGGAGTTCTATCCGTCGTTTCGCATCGTGACGGACACGTTGCAGGTGGTCGAGGGCGGGACGGAGGTCAGCCCGACGGTGTATGACGCCATCAAGGCGCGGCACTACCGCGAGTTTCCGTTCTTCGCCCCGCCGGCCAAGGTGACGGGGTTGCTATTGCAGGGGGAGGAAAACGCGCGGGCGTCGGCGGCGGTGTTCCGCACGTTCGACGAAGCGGCGTCGAGTTTCACCCTGTACATCAGCGGGCTTTCCGGGGAGAGCGAGCGGGTGCGTAACCCCGCGTTCGACGTGAAGCGCGGGGAGTCGGAGGAAAACCCGCGAGCGTTCTTCATGCGACGGACGCTGTCGGTTTTATACGATCTGCCCGGCGATACGCAGACACGGTCGGCGGCGACACCGGTGCGGCGAAGCCGGGAATGGGTGATGCGGTAGGAATTACGAATTACGAATGAGAATAGCAACCAAAGCGGCCCATTCGACATTTAAGATTTGAGATTTGAGAGCGGGCCGATAAGGTCGGCCAAGGAGTGACTCGTTATGGCACATAAAAAAGGTCAGGGTTCGACGCGGAACGGGCGGGACAGCAATCCGCAGTTTTTGGGCGTAAAACGGGGCGCGGGCGAGCTCGTCCGCACGGGCACGATCCTGGTCCGGCAGAAGGGCACGCCGTACGAGCCCGGTCTGCGCGTGGGGCTAGGACGAGACCATACGTTGTTCGCTTTGTCGGACGGGATTGTCCGCTTCCGTGGCCGCAAGGTGGACATCATGCCGACGGAGTCGTAGCGAACATCCATTCCTCGTTGGCCGGTCGGGGTCCGCGCTGCTATAATTGGGGGAAAGGATCGAGCAATGCACGTGAACATTGACCTATCCGGGTCCGAAGAAGCGCAACTTCGCAAGGCACTGGGGGTGAGTCTGAGCGAAATCGTCACGGATTCGTTGCTGATCAACAGTTATCGCACGGGTCGGGTGAGCCTTGGGCAACTTGCGGCGGCGCTCAAACTACCCACCAGCCTCGCGGCCTTGCAGTGGCTCGCCGACCGCAAAATCCCGCTTAATTATGACCTCGACGAGCTGGAAGCGGATCACAGAACCATCCGCGAGCAACTCGGCGTGAATCTCTAATGCTCGTCGTCTCCGACGCAACGCCGCTTAACGTGCTGGTACGAGTCGGCGTGGTGGAGGTTCTTCATGCGCTCTACGACCGCGTCGTGATCCCTCCGGCCGTCGAGCGCGAACTGTCGCATTCGAGCACGCCATCAGACGTGCGCCAATGGCTCGTGTATCGCCCACCTTGGTTGGCGGTCATACGTCCAAGCAACGCCGCGGCGGAAACCGGTCCGGATTCCGGGGAGCGTGAGGCCATCGCCCTGGCACTGGAATTGGGAGCCGACTTCCTCCTCGCGGATGATAAGGCGGCGCGATCAGAGGCAAGAAAGCTGGGGATCCATGTCACGGGTACGATCGGGGTTCTCCAACTCGCCGCCCAGAGGAAACTCCTTGAATTACCATCATCGCTCAGTCGGCTCATCGAGATCGGGTTCTACATCGACCCGGAAGTCGTTCGTAGGGTAGTTGAGGCTGACGATCTCCGCCGTCGTACGGAGGACGAGGTGTGAAATACAAGACGCTGTTTCGGCTGGCGCTCAAGGTGATCGGCGTGTTCTTTGTCTTCGACGGCGCATTGAAAACGGTCGCGTTCGCAGGATGGTACGTCGGTGAACTCGCGGGAGATGCGGGCGCGTGGACCCGACTAATAATGAGGTTCATGGGTTCGTTTACTGCCGGAGGTGTGCTACAAGTGCTGCTCGGGCTGTATCTGTTCTTCGGCGGCAAGTGGATCGTGAACCTAGCGATTCCCAGCAACCGTCCTTATTGCCCGGAATGCGCGTACGATTTGACGGGCGCGCCGGTCGAGCGGTGTCCGGAGTGCGGCACGGCGTTTCGGTGGGAAGACGTGAGGCCGAAGTCGGAAGTGAGAAGAGAGAAGTGAGAAAAGTGAAAAAGAAACGCGACTCGCTAAGACTTCTAACTTCTGACTTCTCATTTCTAAATTCTTATGCTAGTTGATCGCGCGGAGATTTATGTTCGGGCCGGGAATGGCGGGGACGGATGCGTGAGCTTCCGGCGGGAGAAGTTCATCCCTAAGGGCGGGCCGGACGGCGGGGACGGCGGCGACGGCGGCAGCGTTTACGCCGTTGCCACGGCGGGCGTGGATACTCTCCTGGACTTCGCCGGGCGACATCACTGGCTCGCCCAAAACGGACAGCCGGGAATGGGCAAGAAGATGTTCGGTAGAAAAGGCGCGGACCTAACCCTGCAACTGCCGCCGGGCACGCTGATTTACGATCGCGATACGAACATTCTCATCAAAGACCTCTCCACGGCTGGGGAACGGATTTGCATCGCGGAGGCGGGTAAAGGCGGGAAGGGCAACGCCCGCTTCGCGCGGGCGGATCATCAGACGCCGCGGGAATTCGAGGCGGGAACGCCGGGGCAGGAGCGCTGGCTGCGGTTGGAATTGAAGCTGATCGCCGACGCGGGGATCGTGGGATTGCCGAACGCGGGAAAGAGCACGTTGCTCTCGCGGCTGTCGGCGGCACGGCCTAAGATCGCCGACTATCCGTTCACCACCTTGCAGCCGCAGTTGGGGATTGTGCAACTGTCCGATCATCGTCGCTTTGTGCTGGCGGATATTCCCGGATTGATCGAAGGGGCGCACGAGGGGGCCGGATTGGGCGATGCGTTCTTGCGGCACATCGAGCGAACGCGGGTCATCCTGCACGTTATCGACGTAGGCAGTGAGTGGACGGCGATGCCGCCGATCGAGGCCTATCGAACCATTCGCGCGGAACTGGCCAAGTACAGTCCGCAGCTTGCGGAAAAAGAGGAGCTGGTCGTCGCGAACAAGATCGACCTAACCGGGGGTCGTGAGGCGGCGGAAGCGCTCTCCGAGGCCATCGGCAAGGAAGTGTTGCCGGTGAGCGCGGTAAGCGGTATAGGACTTCCCATCATGATCGAGCGATTGTGGGGCATGATTCGCCGGGCGAAAGAAGAGGCGACGGTATGATCTACCGCCCGCCGCCGTCGTTCGACCCCGAGGCCCCGATCATTGTTATCGACATCGGCAACACGACGACGAGTGTCGCGACGTGGCATGGGGGTGCGCTCAAGACGCCGCTGACGATTGCGACGGACAATCCGCTCTCGTTTGAGGAGGCCTACGCCGCGCACGTGAAGTCGGCGCCGTTGGGACGACCGGCGGCGACGGTGATTAGCTCGGTGGTGCCCGAGGCCCTGGAACGCATTCGCGTTTACGTCCTAGCCCAGCAAGAGCAGGAGGCGCTCGTGGTTGGGGAAACGATCCCGCTGCCGATGGACGTGGACGTGTCGGACAAGCGGGCGATCGGCGTGGACCGGGTATGCCAAGCCGCTGCCGCCTATGACCGCATTCAAACCGGGTGCACGGTCGTCTCCTTTGGAACAGCGGTCACGGTCGATCTGGTGGACGACGACGGAACACTGCTGGGCGGAGCGATCCTGCCCGGTCTACGGATGCAGCTTCAGGCATTGCACGAAAACACCGCCGCACTGCCGGAGGTGCAACCGGGGATTCCGGAACTGCCCTATGGCCGCAATACGACGGAGGCCATTCAGAACGGCGTCTGTCGCGGATTGACCGGCGCGGTTCGGGGATTGGTGGAGGCCTATGCGACGCATCTGAATCGCTGGCCTCACGTCGTGGCGACGGGTGGCGATGTCGCCTTTCTCGCTCCGCACTGCGATTTTCTCGACACTATCGTCAGCGACTTGACCTTGCGCGGAGTCGGACTGGCGTACGATAAGCACCTCGCCGAACAGGGCGCATGACAACGGAGGGCGGGCATCGCGTGGTCGTTCTAACTCCGCCGGGGGCGGGGGCGATCGGAGTGGTGCGGGTCGTCGGCCCCGACGCGGTTTCACTTGTCGATCAAGCGTTTCATCCCGCATCAGGCGGCGGTCTGTCAGCGGCCCAGGGCGATCGTCTGCGCTACGGACATTTCGTAGACGGCGAGGAGACGATCGACGATGTGATTGTTAGCGTCACGACGAGGCACGAAGGGAAGAACGTCGAAACGCCGAAACGCCGAAACGCCGAAACACGAGGCGAAGAAAGCGCGGACCTGGTCGTGGATATATCCGCGCATGGCGGGGTACGGGTGATCGAGAGAATTCTTCAGACGTTGGAGCGGCTGGGGGCGTCGGTTGGTGAGCCTGGGGACGCGGTCGGGCTGGCTTGGCCGACGGGTAGCCAGATCGAGCACGAGGCCATCGAGGCACTCACTCGCGCCAAAACGGAACGTGCGGTTCGGTTTCTTGCTTGGCAACGCGAAAACCTACCCGCGGAGTTGGAGGCTATCGCGTTGCTTTGCCGATCCGATCCGGCTGCGGCGCGGCAGCGCCTGACAGCGATCGCGGATGGTTATGCGGTCGCCCGAACGCTTATGGAGGGAGTGACGGTCGCGTTGGTTGGTCCACCCAACAGCGGCAAATCGACGTTGTTCAATCGGCTGATCGGACGGCCCGCGACAGTCGTGTCGCCGCAACCGGGGACGACGCGGGATTGGGTGGCCGAGCCGGTGGAAATGGACGGCGTGCCCGTGACGTTGGTGGACACGGCCGGGCGGCGAGAGTCCGATGATCCGCTGGAGCAACAAGCGGTGGAGGTCAGTCGGCGGGTTACGGAGCGGGCGGAGGTTCGCTTATTGTTGTTAGACGGGTCGCAACCTCTTTCTTCGTCGGGGAAGGAGCTTTTGGCGGCGTCGCACCTTTGGACCGGTTGCCTAACGGTGATCAATAAGGCGGACGCCGGAAACGCGCGGCCGGCGCCGAACGTAGGCGGGCACAACAATGTGTCCATTTCAGCGTTAACGGGTACGGGCTGCGATAAGCTCCTGTCCGCTATTTTGGCGGTGCTGGGCTATCGCGGATGGGTCGAGAGTATACCGTGTCTGTTTACGGCGCGACAAGCGGAAGCGGCTGCGGACGTGCTATCGGTCCTGCCGCTGGACCCGATGGCCGCGGAGCAGCGTTTGCAGCAATGTTTGATCGGACGTTGCGACCAGGTGACCACGACTGGCGGCGGGCTATAATCCAAAGATGGCTAGTGCGACGACGCACCTAATCCTGGGGGTTGGGTGGCATGCCCAAGCTCGGCGCAGCCGAGCGCCGGCATGTTTTCCCTCAGCATGGCGGCGCTTCGCTTGGCCATGCCACCCGAAAAAAAGTCTGCGTCGTACCACTATGGATTTCATGCATGTCGATTGACGATTCGCAGTTCGCCCGGCTGGTCGTTGAGCGGAAGCTGTGTACCGCCAACGAGTTGGAGTTGGTCCGCGCCGAACACAAGGCCATGGGCGAGAAGGGTCGGTCCATCACGCTCTCCGATATGTTGCTTCAGCACGGTTACATCACCCATTCGCAGATCAAGCGGCTGAACATGGCCATGGATGAGGACTCCATGTACCGGCCGGCGCAGCAAATCCCCGGCTTCCAGGTGCTTAGCAAAGTCGGGCAGGGTGCTATGGCGGTAGTGTTCAAGTCCAAGCAGCTTAGCCTCGACCGGATCGTGGCGATCAAGGTGCTGCCCAAACGGCTGAGCGAAAACCGCGAGTTCGTCGATCGTTTCTACCGTGAGGGCCGTGCGGCGGCCCGACTGAACCACGCCAACATCGTTCAGGCCTACGACGTCGGCGAATCGGGCGGGTACCACTACTTCGTCATGGAGTACATCGACGGGAAGACGGTGTATGACCTGGTGACCGACGGGAAGCCCATGAAAGAAGGCGAAGCCGTCCGCATCTTGCTGCAATGTGCGAAGGCGCTGCACCACGCCCATGAACATGGGCTGATCCACCGCGACGTGAAGCCCAAGAACCTGATGATCACGAAGGCCGGGGACGTGAAGCTCGCGGACATGGGTTTGGCGCGGGAGATGGGCGACTTTGTGACGGCGACGGCGGAGGCCGGTAGGGCCTATGGCACTCCTTACTACATCAGCCCCGAGCAAATCCGCGGCGAGCTAACCATCGACGCCCGTGCGGATATCTACGGCCTGGGGGCGACATTTTATCACATGGTGACCGGTAAGGTGCCGTTCGATGGCACGACCCCGTCGGCGGTCATGCACAAGCACCTTAAAGATCCCTTGCTTCCGCCGGATCATGTCAACCCCGCGCTCTCATCGGGAGTGGGCGAAATCATCGAGGTGATGATGGCCAAGTCGCCCGACGAGCGCTACCCGTCGATGCTCGAACTCATTGATGATCTTGAGGCCGTGGCTCGCGGCGAGCCGCCGTTTCAGGCCCGTAAGAAATACGATCACTCCCTGCTGCAATCGCTGGCCACGGGGCGGAAGTTGACGGAGCCGTCGACCGAGCCGCCCGCACCGGTCTCCACCACACCGCGGATTTCCGTGCAGTGGGTGCTGGCGTTGGGCGTGTTGCTGGTGATCTCGATGCTTTGCAACGTACTGATGTTCGCCAACCGTTAGTGACAGCGATCCATATCGGTGACAAGGGGGAGCGGGTCGGGGTTCTTTTCGCGGGCGCGGCAATACCAGGTGATCTTCGCGTCCCAGTTTTGCGTCGTGCCCATGTCGCCGCCGACGCGGGAAAGTTCCGCGGGGACCACTTCGGCGCAGGTGCGGAAGGTCTCATTGGCCTTCAGGAAGTTTTCAACATAAAGATCAACGTGGACCGGTGAATTCTCCGGGCCGGTGACGCCCTCGCGCTTATACCAGGCCTTAATGCGGAAGGTCTCGACGTAGTAGCCGTGGCTTTCGGTAACGTTGAAATACAAGCGGTTCTTGCCGCTGGCGCGATCCACTTCGACGGTGACGGCCAGGTCGGGCGGTTCC
>JAGVHG010000072.1 GCA_020056715.1 Phycisphaerae bacterium
CGGCGCCGCCGCTAGAGCCATCGCCAATGGCGGCCCGGCGGCCCGAGCGCGAACGAGCCAATTTCCGGGAATCCCGAGGCTGTCGACGGTGCCGACGGTCTGACCCGTGAAATTATCGGGGTTAAATACGTTCTGCGTGGGATGGAAGAAGGCCCATGACCTTCCCGCGCTCGATCCCTGGTCTAAGGCAGCGGGGAAGCGCATCAGCGAATCGATCGAGCTTTGTATATCTCCCAACCCAACGTAGAAGTCCGCCCCGGTCGGGATCGTAATCCCGCCGCACGGGACCGCGTGCGTCGCGAAGGATGCGTTGTTGGCGTGAACGCCTCCCGGGAGCGACCATTGATGCTTCTTCACTGCGTTCCGCAGGTCCCCCGTCGCCGCGGCATCGATCCAAATCACTGCGTCAACCGCGTCGCCCGGTGAAACGCCGGAGCCTCCGGCCGGAATGCCAAATGCGACATCGATCTCGGCCAAGATAATCGGTACGCCGGTTGTGTTCCTGAATCGGGTCGCCCAGCCGAACGCAAAGCCGTTCGCGCCGTTATTAACGCCGATGGAATCCTCCGCGCTGCCGTCGTCCGTTTTATAGACCGGACCGGTGGCGGTACCGGTACCGGCGATGATCAGCCCCAAAGAGCGGTTCTTGTCCGGTAGACAGGATATCTGCGGACTCGACGGGTCGCACTCGTCCGGTTTCCCGTTTCCGTTGGCGTCATTACCCGCAAGCTGGCAGGAATCCGGAATGCCATCAGACTGGCAGTCCTGGCAAGCGAGGTCATTCGGCGGACAGTCGCGAATGTCACAGTCGTCAGGAATGCCGTTCGGTTGACAGTCCACACTGGTGCCGGCAGCGATGTCACATTGATCGAACACGCCGTTGGGCTGGCAGTCCGGTTGGCTTTCGCAAGCGTCGGGGACGCCGTTGGCGTCGCAGTCCGTGTCACCGGGCTCCTGCGTCATCAATTGGAAGGCCATGTTCTGACCAGAGCACGTCGGGGTGAAGTTCGCCCAAGGGCCGTACAGGAAGTCCGGAGGAGATAACGTGAGTCTGCTCTCCAGGGCCAAATGCGCACCGAGGCTTACGCCTGTGGTGTGCCAGCCCCAGAAGGGAATCGTCGCGGAGTTCGCAGTCGGCGTTTGCACACACCCCCCGCCGAGCGTGTAGGCGTAACCCATCACCGCCTGAATATCGATGTCGTACTCGAAGCAGGTTTCCTCATGGAAGCCGT
The DNA here is from genome assembly GCA_020056715.1 of Phycisphaerae bacterium. Taxonomy (GTDB): domain Bacteria; phylum Planctomycetota; class Phycisphaerae; order UBA1845; family UBA1845; genus SBAX01. The sequence goes on from JAGVHG010000072.1 coordinate 1,233, forward strand.
CCGCCTGCGCAGGTTCGTTGCTGCTGCGTGTATCCATATTGGCCACGAGCAGGCAGCAGTCGGCCAGGCTGGCGAAATACTGCCGGACCTGGCGGGTATCGCACGACGTGAACGGCGTGGCCCGCACGTCCACCACGGCCGCTTCGCAGAAGTATAGCCCCAGCGGTTCCGCGTGACCGCCGCCTATGGCCAGCGGCTCGTGGAAGCTCACCAGCCAGCCGTCGATTGGCGGATTGGCGATCGTGCGGCACAGCGCGTCGCAGGTGAGGTCGCTGGGCGGGTCACACTGCTCGAGGCCCTCTACCACACCGTCGCCGCAAACGACAAAATGACACGTCGCATTGCAGGTCGTGCCGTTGGGCGGATCGCAATCTTCGGTAGGCTCAACAATCCCGTTTCCGCAGACGATCGGGGCCCCACAGGTCAGTGCCGCGTTGTACTCCGCGCCGCAAGTAACCGCGCCGCCCCCAAAATCCGGGGCAACGAAGAGATACCACGTTCCCGCGGGCAAAACGTCGCTTACGATGCCTGTGGTGCAGCGTGGCATGACCGTAGACTGCCGGAAGGCACTTATCGGACAGGCGTCGACGCCGCCGGTTTCGACAATCCCGATGAGTGCCTGAAACTCCGCCCTGACCGTCCAGGTCACCGGCGTGGGGGCGCCGAGAACCAACTTATACCAATCCGTATCCCGGTTCGAACCGTCGAACGCGCCGGTCCCACAGAACGTTTCGCCGCATGTGATGGGGGTGAACACCGGCGTGGTCGAGTTGCAACCACCGTTGATGGTATCGCTGGGCAGGCCGCAAGTAGGCTCATTTTCGGGAGTCGCGCCGGCGTCGCAGGTGACGTCGCACGGTACGTACTGCGTGATGTCCAGCGTGTAATTGCCGCAATCTGCCGTGGTATACCCATCCACGATGATGTAATAGGTAAGCCCGCCGGTCAGGCTGACGCCCCAAAGAGATGATACCCAGGCGTCCGGATAACTCGGCGTGCTACAACTATCATCGTTGCATGCTACGTCCGTACCGGGGCATGATCCCTGGTAGACGTAGAGCTTGGTGTCATAAGCGGAGTTCGCGCACAGACTGATATCGACCACCATGTTGGTGGATGGCGTGAATCTGTAGGCCACGTCCTTCCCTCCAGTATTAGTGTACGGACAGACTTCGTTGTAGTTGTCTGCGAACGCACACGTGTTGCCCGTGTCGCTATAGGGCACGGCGGGAATCACCGTCGCGGTGGCGCAGGTATCCCCGCCGGCAAACGGCTCGTCGGGAGGGTTGGCCGCCGGAGCGGGACGAGCAGCGGCCTGCCGCGCCTTCTCCGCCACCATGCTTGCAAGCTCCGATTCCGTGTACGCCGGGATCGACACGCTTGTTTCGCTCCTCGCGGATTTCCGTTGATCGGGAGCATGCGCTTGTGCCGACGCCGCGGCCGGGCTTCCCGTGCTAAGGTTGCTTCCCCACCAACGCACCCCGGAGATCGCTCGCCCGTCGGAGATAAAGTCATCCGCCCGAACGGAGTTGGGGTTCATATCCGTGAGGTCAACGTCCGACGCCATCGCTTCCCCGGTGTTATCGGGGGGCTGGCTGAACTTGATCAAACCCCCACTACCTTGGCAAGTCCAACCCGTTAACACGTTGTCGGACCAGCAATGCATGCGCCCGAACTGGTGCGGGCTAAACTCCGTCCAACAAGGATCCCCGGAATAGCTCATGAGGTTTTGCGGGTCGGTCGGCCCCCAGGCAGTCGCGCTGCACGGATCGGTCCCGCCCGGCGGCGCGCAATTGAAGTTCGTCGGGGTCGGCGCGGTATCGCTCGCAAAATCGCCCGTGGTATCGCCATTCACGCCGTTGGCCAGCTCGTAGCAAGCTGAGCATTCGACTACCTCGGAAACGCCGTGATGCGTGTGCCACAGGCCGACGCAGTGGCCGACTTCGTGGGCCAATGTGCCCTGGGCCGTCCCGAAGTAGGTGTCATCGATGACGATACCGCCCATATTGGTAAGGGAATCGGGATCCCACGGAAACGTTCCGAAAGCAATATAACCGGCATCGACGTTCACGACGTATACGTTCAATTTCGTTGCGGGACTATTCGCGTGGGCATTCTTCATGGCGAATTCTTCGGCATCCGCGAACTGGCGATACGTGGTGCTGTTGATGAAGTCCGTCGTGTAGCAGAAATGGATCTTCGACGGCGCGTAGTCGTTGTTGAGCTGAACTACTTGCGCGTCGACCTCCGCTTGGGTTGAGGCCGGATTGGAGCCGTCGTCGTTGGCGAATACGTTAAAGTGGATGTTCAGTTCACGGACTGGCGTCGAGACAGTGGGAATCCAGGTATCCCGTGTTGCAGGCACGTCGCAGACCCCTTCCTCACAAGCAGGTCCGGCCACTCCGCCCAATCCTTTGGCCTCCCACCTCTCTTGCGTCTGACACCACTCTTGCACCGCAGCGACTCTTCCTTGCAAAACGGGGCCCCCGACGACTGCTTGAGAAGCAGTGTCCGGCGCCAGGCGACTGTTGCGAACCGAGGTGAGTTGCTTGACATTTTGTGTCTCACCTCCGACGGAGGGAACATCGCCCCCGATCGTTCCAATGAAACCCACGATGACGACGACCAGCGATAGCCGATACGAACCTGCTGCTCTCATGTTCCCGTTCCTTTCACGAAATGGGGTCTACCCGCGACGCTCCGTTGAACACATTTTGAGAGGGACGACGCGGGTCGAACATCGCTCCCGCAGCTCCGCCCTATTTTTAAAGCGAGAACTAGGGGCCGGTAGTCACGCAAGCCGTCAAGCTATCGCGAAATCGGCGGCCGAGTGCATATCTCACGCGCGAGACGATCGAAGGTTCGGCAATCCCCGGCCCTTAACTATCCGAACAGGCAGGACGCCTCTCCATCGCACCTCCAATAATCCGCTACATTACCTACACACGTATAGAAAGGTCAAGAAAATAATCTCGGCGGCCGCGTTTTTCGTACGACTAGCCGTGGCCGAGAGTGCGGGATAGACTGATCGCGGAAGCGTGGGCGGCGGACGTTAACCGATCGTCCTATAACCAAGGAGAAAATCACCATGAAGAATCTTCGAACTCTGGCCGCTTTGGCGTTCGCCGTCGCGGCCGTGATAGCGGGAGCTTCATCCCTCCGCGCGGGCGGGGAACGGAAAAAACCGGTGAAACCGGAGGACGTGACCCTCGTTGGGAAGATCGTCGATCTGCAGTCATTTATGACCGGCAAATTCGCGGGCACTGATCCGGTTCGAGCCACCCAGGATTGCATTCGTCAGGGCGTCCCGGCGGCGTTGGAGACCGAGGAAGGGCTGATCGTCATCGGCATGGGCGAGCGCGGACCGAGCCGCACGCTGATCCCGCTGGCGCTCAAGAAGGTTGAGGTGAAGGGCAAGCTCTACGAAAAGGACGGCTTGCAGTACCTCGACATGGCCTCTGCTACCTTGGTTAAGGAAAAGGAAGAAGCTGAGAAGGGCGAAGGGGACGAAGAGCACGAAAGCGAAGAGGAGCCTGTCGAAGAACCGGAACCGTAAGCCCTCGTCATTTGTGATACCACGGCGCCGAGAACGCGAGCGGACGCCGCGGCGGCGTGCGCACCAGTCGAGCGTGCGAGTGCCATTGGTTGTCACTATCACGTTGTTCCACGTGGAACATAAAATGCACCTCCAGCGCGCACCTCAAGCCGTCCGCCGTCCACCAACGGACGCGGGGACGAGAAGCAGGGGTCGTCTGCCCATATAACTTCGCAGGCGCTCGGTGGAGACCGCGTGATGCACCGATCACGCGCCAGAATGCCAGTTACGAGTTACGAGTTACCAATTACGAATTACAAAGGGGGGGGAAACGCAGAAACGTGGAAACGTCAAAAAGTCAAAAAGTCAAAACGTCTACAGATAGACCGCAGGAGCGACGAAGCGAGCCACAAGGGGGAGCGTTTTAGGCGTGGGCGAAGGCGGCGGGCCAGCCGCCGTGGGCGTCGATGGTTTTGTCGATCTCGGCCATGAGGCGGATGGTTTCGTGCAGGGCGATGACGATGCGGTGGTAGAGGGTGATGTCGTCAGAGGAGAGGACGCGGCCTTTGCGGTCCTTGAGCCACTTGGCGCAGACCTGGTAGCCCCCGATCGAAGGTGACATCATGTGGCACGATGACAAGGAAATGGTCCGCACAGCGGACCCTACTACTGGTCTCGCACAGGGAGCGGTCAATCGGCCGCAGTGCCAGTCTCGGGTTCGCCGAGTTCTTCCTCCAGCCGCCCGACGACATCTCCGATGTAATCGTGGAATCCCCAGCCGATGCCGTCGGTCATCTGCTCCACTCTCGCCAACCGGTCCCTGAACTGTGGATACACCCTCCGCGCTTCACCGCGCAACAGGGTGGCTAGTTCGTCCAGCGCCGACTCCATGCTGCTGTAGAACCGTTCGTCAATGTCCCCATACTCGTGGGTGAATCTCGTGCCGTTCTCCACATAGGTCAGCAGCAGTTCCGCCGTGCCGGGGAGGTTACCCGTGGCCTTGCGGTAAGCTCGAATGGCCTTGCGCGCCTCTCCCAGCTTCAGTTTGCCAAAGCCTCGCGCGGGAAAGAACGGCTCCACGATCTTGCTCCGATACTTCTCCAGGATCTCGCCGCCGCCCTCGTCGGCCTGACAGCGGGCCTGGATGAAGTCGCGGTTCACGGCGGCCGCATCGTAAAGGTCTTTCACCAAGACGAGAAGTGCGGGCTTGTCCCAGGAGGTAAGGTGTTGGCGGATAGCGCTCCAGCCGCCGGGCTTCTTGGTTGGTTTCTTGGTTTCGTCGGGCATGGATTGAAGCAGTTAGCGTTGGACGCGTTTCAAGGGTGGCAATGTTTCGGGCGGAACGATCAAGCTGATGCTGCGCGCCTGCCCGGGCACGCGCTGGATGAAGCCCCGCCGTTCCAGCGTAAGCACCATCGAATGCACGCCCGGCGGCGTAATCTGAAAAAACCGCTGCATGTCGGCTTCCGCCGGAGCGCAACCGTTCAGAATGCCGTATTGATGGATGTAGGCCAGGAACTGGCCTTGTCGTTCTGTGGGAGCGGGGTTCATCAGGGTGTGCGGTTGGTTGGCTTTGACACGATTCATGGCTCAAGCCTCCGTGACGATGGGCGCGGCGAGCGATTCCCAAACCGACTCAATGATGACCCGCTGTTTCGCGTCAGTCTCTTTTACCATTTCGCGGTGAGCAATCGGCAAGAATCTTCGAAGGCGTTGGTGCAAGACCACGGTTCATAAGCGTATGCTACGCGGGAATATAGGCATCAAGCGTCACCGGGGCTTCTTGTCTGTCGACAGATAGACCATCAGTGGTGAGTTCTCTCAAAGCGTGCAAAGCCATCCAGTGATCGAGGCGATCTGGTCGTCGTCCGTGAGGTTCGCGGCGTTCTCCAAAGTGCCGTCTTCGAGCATCTCCCAAATCTCGGTGGCCATTTTTGCCTCGATAGCCGCCCCAATGAAGAAGGTATGTGGCGTCAGTTTGCATTTGGTGAAGGCGTCGCGGATTCGGCTCAGTGCCGTCCGCGCTGTCTTCCAATGCTCGTCCGCTCCGGCGGGGTCAATCCCGCCTTTCAGTTCGCCAAGCGCGATGTAAGCCCCTAGGGATTTGTAGGTGTCCGTTGACAAGTTCTCTGGTGTACAGTCGAAAAGGCACAGGTCCACATTGTTCTGAAAAAGTGGAACGGTTAGGTTGAAACGCAACGTGCGCGGATGCGTGTTAATGTGCCAAGCCAAGCCTCGCGTATGCAATTCAATGTCCGCGTCCTCTTCTGGGATAGCTGCCCATTCTGCGGCATCGCAATGAAGCCAGCGGCAAGGCTTTCCGGCAATCTTCAGGTTAGCGATAACGGAGCGTGTTAGTTTGCACTGCGCCATGAAGCCACCGACGTTCCGCATCGAACCGCCCAACGTATCGCCTCGAGTCAGTAGAAAACGGAAGACCAATTCCTCAACGAAATTCGATCCGGCAGGCTCAAGGAAGTTGCGGATCAATCCGTTTATGGCTTCCTTCTTGTCCGAATCTTCCAAGTGATTCGCGGCCTTGTCCGACACGCCAGCAGCAGTCAAGAGGGCGGGTAGAATCTCCTCCATCGCCAGCAGGTCTCCTGGATTCTTGGCCTGTGAAGCGGCGGATTTCAGCGCCCGTGCTTGCGCAACATACGGCGTGGCTCTTCGGTTCTTTTCGAGTGCAAGCGCCACGAAACCGGCACGAACGGCTTCGTATGTGGTTTCCAGGTCTTGGCTGGACTTTAGATGTTTCTGATAGGGTTTCTTCATCTTTCAACGTTTGCGCCAGACGTAAACGCACTTGCGCAACGCGTCACGCCCATGTGCCCCCATTTGCTGGCTGCTGTTTCCCTTGCCGTTCGGCAAAACGAGGACGCACTCGACATCGAATCCCAGGTCCCTCGCGAGTTCTGACAAGATGATGTCCACCGAAATGCTGGCCCCGGCGTAGCGCACGTTGTCGTTTACCATAAGAAGCGGCGCACGAGGTTTGAGCACGCGGGCGCACTCCGCGATGACACAGGCCATCTCGTAAAAGTAGCCGCGCACCATCCGAGGGATGCCGGTGTTGTTAAGCAGGTCCATTTCCTTCTGGTTATCTAGATACGCGAGGATGGCTTGCAACAAAGGATGTTCGTCGGCCGCGGCGGTAGCGGGTTGCCATTTTGGATTCAGAGCCAACAGGTCTTTGGCCCGGTTCTCCACAGTGCAAGTTAGCATATCTTGCCGGAGCGTCGCTAGGGCGGCCTCGTCCACGCCTAGCAACGCCAACTCCAGCGCGTAGGTCCGCGTGTAGTCGTACCGGTTGCAGTAGGGGGGCGACGTGATGATGCAATCGTAGGAACCAGCGGGCAGCTTCGGCAGGATTTGAAGACAAGAGCCGGGATACAGGACAATGTCCGCCCTTGACGGCGTCGGCGCGAACAACTCGTTCGGGAACTCCCCGACCCGCAGATCGGTCACAATCTGGGCTAGCTTGTCGCTGACGGCCTTATCAAACTGGACAATTGGGCCTTTATCGAAGGTTTTCTTTCCCTGCCGGCGGCCCGATCGGTAATCCCAGCGTAAATACTGGCCGTCTTTCCTGGTGTAGCTGATAGCCTCCAAGACACAGAGCAGCGCAAAGACCAACACCGCGCTTACCCGCTCGTTCTCGTTCTCGGCGGCGGCCAGGTAACGGCCCATCGCCGCCATTGTCTCGGCTGGATAGGCTCCCCTGGTAATCCGCAGTTCGGTCACGCGACGAGTCGGACCTGGAGTCGTCCACGGATGCATCCGACTCCACACCGCTAGCCGCTGGACGTCGTCCGGCTTGATGTCGGAATCGATGAGTTGTTTGGTGCGAATCACGCATTGGCCGATCGGCAGGAGCTCGATGCCCTCAGCGCGCATTCCTAGGGCACCCGCCGCGAAAACAGCCGTCCCGCTCCCCGCAAACGGATCAAAAAGAACGCCTCGCGACAGGCCATACTGGTCGAGAAGGCGCTCGACCAGTCCCGCCGAGAACGCCTCCTTGTATTTGAACCATCGGTAGACGGCTCGGTGCTTGTTCCCCTGGAAGCTCACGAGGGAGCGGGTTAGCGAGTTCTCAACGCGGAATAGGTCCTCATAGCGCCGCTCGAACTCGGCGTTAAGCTGGCAGATTCCTTCCAGTGGGCTCTTGGGCAGAACGGCGGCATGAGCGTCCGCAGAATCAGCATCAGCGATTTCCGTGGCTTGGTCCACCAAACCGTTACCGGGGTGTCTCGTACCGTTCATGGCGAGTTGTCGATTGCGTACCCTGCATTCGGAGAACAAAAGCTCGATTCCTTACGCCAGCCTCACTCAGGCATTACGCTACATGACCGAGGCTGAAGAAGCAAGCTTTCTGGTGCGCGAGCTGAGGTGGACGGGTAGCGGGATGTCTCTGGCGTGCCAGACCTCGCCGATCATGACCGAGCGTTGCCAAGGACACCTGTAAACTGAGCACCGCATTCGTTCAAAAATGCTATGACACTCTCGTCGCCAGCGTGCTGTGCCGTCCCCGAAAGGGCCTTGAACTCCTCCGACGCTTGCCGGCGCATTTCAAGCCGCTCCCAATCGGCCGTGAATGCGTCGGAAATCTCCTGTCGACGGGCCTGGATCGCGAAGTACTTCTGGGCGTTTGCGATTTCGGGTTTCCGTGGGTCGCCGTTCTGGGCTATCAGGTAGCAGGCAAAGCGGGACAGGTGATAATCAGGCACTTCCCGCTCGCTTCCCGAGCCCAAGGGGACCATTTTGCCAGCGCCGGCAAAATGGTTTCCCGGATCGTTTCCTGATTGCTGACAGGACGTTGAAGCCCGTCGGATGGCGTCCTCAAACCGGCGCCATTGGCGGTACCCCAGCAGAGGCATCAGTTCGCGCGCGGACCAATACTCCGCGGCATGCAGATTCAGGCGTTTGAGCGATTCAAACGACGACCGAACCTGGCTAGGCAGGCTCTCGCTGGGCCGATCCATCATGGACCCTCCTTAGACACGTAGTACACATCGTGGCGCGAACACGTTCCGAACATCGTACCGCGAGCGTAGTGGTCGTTAAATCCGACGGATCAATTCGTCTCGTTGCCGGTCGATCTCGCCCTTGGCGCGTTGGAGGGCGGCTTCGGCGGCGCGGAGAGCGGCCTCGCGGAAAGCCTGCTGCGTTCGGCGGGAGACCTCGTCGCCCATGAGGATGCGGATATGGTCAACGGCCTGCCAAGCGTCCCGAAGCGCGAGGAGAGCACCGATCTCGAAGTATCCGGCGGCGATGTCGATCGTCTTGGCGAGGCCGCACCATTCGGTAAGGTAGTTGCGGACCTTCCAGTCGGCGTCGCTGTTGTCGACGATGAACAGGTCGCTGCCCGGCTTCCGTTGGTCGTCGCCCACCGGCCACGCTCCTAGACTGCAACGATCATGCCGTCGGTGTGGCCACGCATGGAACCGTCCGGTACCACGTTGCACGCCCAGCACCGAATTGAAGCCGGAGTATAGCAGGGCGGTGGGTCATGCGGCACCCCTCACCCCGGCCCTCTCCCCTCAAGGGGAGAGGGAGTTGAGCCCTCACCCCAACCCTCTCCCGGAGGGAGAGGGAGTAATTGGGGGGCTTGATTCCGGGGGTGGCGCTGCGCTTACCCCCGGCTATCCATGAAAGGCTTTCTCGTGTCAAGCAAAACACTCCCCTTTCGAAGGACGCCTTTCCGTATCTCAAAGAAGGTCCTTCTTCCTTCCTCAGTGCCTTATTGGGTCACTCTCTTCCGTGCACCGATGTCGGGCTGGACTCTTCGTCGGCCCACCTATCCATTCGGGCTGGCGTCGAACCGACAATCTCACCTCATCGACGCGGCCCATGATCTCGTCCGGTGCGGGCGGCCCATGTACTTAGAGGTCCGAAGTCGGTTCCCCGACAGCGACAAAGCCGGAGTCGGGCTGGCCCGTTCCCGGACGAGAGTTCCTCGTTGTCTTGCCGCCGTGCGGGTCACGCCGCGGCGACGATCCCCCTTGTTTCTTCGACGATCCGGGACGCTGCGGCGGATCGTCACGATATTCCGTCTCCTTTTTGCTGATCGCATACGCGAGGCGGCACAGTTCATGCCCCACCAGAATGTAGCCTCGATTGCAGTTCCGCTTCCCGCCGTCGGTGTAGCGATCGAATACCTCACGGAATCGGCCGCCTCGACGCACCGCTCCATGCGCCGCCTCGATCCACGCCCACTTCAGGGTCCGCCGGCCGACGTGACCCACATGACGACCCTTCGGAGGTTCGTCCGTCTCCTCGCCGCTGTCCCAGGCCCGCGGGGCCAGCAAGCTGTAGGAAGCCAAACGCTTGGCACTGCGGAAACGGCTGAAGGCGCCGATTTCCGCCAGAATCGTGTAGGCCAACACCGCCCCAATTCCCGGAAGAGTTCGCAGGCGCTTCCCCTCCGGTGTTTCCCCCAGTTGGCGATAGACCGTCCGCGTCACGCTCGCAATCTGACGGCGCAGGTGATCGAGCAGTTGAAGGTACCCCTTCAGAGTCGCCCGGCCGCTCTCTCCAAGGCGCTCCTCCTTCGGGTTGTTGGTCAGCCGCGTCAACATCCGCCGACCCTGCACGCCAAACAAATCCGCGAAGTCGTGCAGGATTCCGTGACGATGCAGAATGGCATGGATGCGGTTCTTCAACCCCGTCTGCATCCGAACCAAGCTCATGCGGTAGCGCATCCATTCCCGACGGTCACGAACCTCCCGCGGCGGCAGCCACACCTTCCACCAACGATCCGCCTGACTCCAAAGCTCCGACAACAAGTCGGCGTCCGTGCGATTGCTCTTGGCCATGCCCCGAGCCTCCCGCCAGGCCGCCACCTTGCGGCTGCTGGCCAGATGCGCTTCAAGCCCCGCCTGTTCCAATTCCTCGCACAACCATTCCCAGCCGAAGCTCGACTCCAGAATCACCGGCGTACCCCGGGGCCAATCTTCGAACTGCTTCCGCAACTCCCTGCGATCTCCATGCTCCAAACGTTGCCTCCAAGCGATCTTGCCCTCGGCATTGCGAGCGGTAACCTTGCTGAACCGGCGATGAACGTCCAACCCGATGTTCGCCGCGGTTCGATCCATCGTTTTCATGGCTGTCTCCTTCCTAAAAGCCAAAACCGCCGGACAGCGTACCATCCGGCAGGAGACAGCCTTTCATGGGATTACTTTCGTAGACCCTTGCAGGGTCGAGGCGGGTGAGGGGTGGGGACCAATTACGTTCCAGGGAGTGAACTCCCTGGCAACGATCGTGCGCCCTCCGGGCGGGGGAAGGGCGAAGGGTTGAAACGTTCAAGGGCTGAAGAGTTCAAGGGTTGA
>JAGVHG010000162.1 GCA_020056715.1 Phycisphaerae bacterium
CGATATAAACGTTCAGTTGCTCGAGAACATTGGTCACAACATGAGCCCCGATTGGGTGCTCAACCCTAAACCCGCAGTCGTAAGACATTCCCGCCCCGTGAAGGTACGGGGTGACCAAGTCTTAATGTGTGTCGTGCTGGCCTTCCTTGTTGCTGATCTGACACTCCTTGTGTTCGTGCTCGCGGCCACACCGCCGCCTGGCTAACACGGTTTCGGAGCTGACGGCTGTGCGGCGGCGGGTGGCCCACCTCGTTTCGAGGTGGGGGAGCGATGATCGTGGGCGGATCGCATCACTAGATGATCGGTGCGAGGTTGCACTGTTTACTACGGGTGTGCCCGGTCATAGCGGGCTCTTAAGCCGTGTGTTTCTCAACAGGTAGGATCGCACCGCCGACGCGGCGGCGAAACGACCGCGTCGCCCCCGCCGACCCGACTTCCGATTTCGACTTTTTGACTTTTCGGCGTTTTGACTTTTCTGTCCTGATCGCCCCGCGCACCTCCTCCAACCGCGCGCCCGTCGCGTTATATGAGTAGAAGGAGCGCCGCCGCGCCCCGTCCGCGCGCGGGCGAGGACTAAGAAGGCAACGAATGGAAAACACTGGATTTCCAAACGTAGCCACCGCAAAATGCGTAAGTGCATGTCCGGAAAGGAGTTGTGAATACAGCGGTCCAACCGGAAAGCCAAACCAAAGCCACCGAAACCCAACGATTGCCTCCGCGCCTACAGCCTGCGCCCTACAGCCAATTGCCTCCGTGGCTTCGTGGCTTCGTTAGTTACAGCGGGCGTCGTGCCGAGACGGCCTCATTCAGCGTATCGAGCAAGGCCTGGACGCTGTGCTGCTGCGCGGGGGAGGGGGACGGCTCTGTGTCATCGGTTGCAATCTCGATTCGGATCGAATGGGGAGCGTTGGAGGGGGCGACTTGACGGTCCCATCGACTGGAGCGGGAGGGTCGGCCTTCATCGTCAATGTAGAAGTGGGATTCATTGAGATCGGCGCCGGCGGTAAGCGCCATGCCTGGGCCTCGCATCGACGGACCTTCCACGACCTCGACCGTTCGCCATTGGGCGGGCTGGATCGCCACGCTGTCGAAGACAAGCGATCGGGCGGTGGAGAGAAGCTCTTCGTGGGTCAGTGCGGCAGTGGGAATCGAGGGAGACGGATCGATCCAAGCGAGCAGCGATGCCGTCCCGGTCATGGCCCCGGCAAGACAACCCAACGTCTTATACATCCGCCGTCGCTGGTCCATGTGGTCCGCGCGGAAAGGGTTGGACGACTCAATCGACGCAAAGGGACCGGCCGGAATGCCGATCCCACAAATCCTTGTCCCATCATCGGCGCGGAATGGCGAAATCCTTTCACAATTCCGCTGGACTCGCCGAGAGTGACAACCGCCGCATGAATGCGTCGGCTCGGACGCAGAGTTCGACGGGACGCGGGGCGATTACTTCCCGCAATAGTCGATGATCCGGGCGATCTCACGGCGAAGGTCGGCGCGGGCGACGATGCGATCCACGAAGCCGTGTTGGAGCATGAATTCGGCGGTCTGGAAGCCCTCGGGCAATTCGGCGTTGATGGTGTTGGCGATGACCCTCGGACCGGCGAAGCCGATCATGGCCTTGGGTTCGGCGAGGATCACGTCGCCGAGACCGGCGAAACTTGCCGCCACGCCCGCGGTCGTGGGGTCAGTGGCGACGACGATGTAGAGGCCCTTGACATCGTCCAAGCGCCCCAGCGCCGCCGCCGTCTTGGCCATCTGAACAAGTGAGATCATTCCCTCCTGCATCCTGGCCCCGCCCGAGGCGGTCACCATGACGAGCGGAAGGTTGTCTTCGATCGCTCTCTCGATCGCGCGGGTGACCTTCTCGCCGACGACGGCGCCCATCGAGGCCATGATGAACGAGGGGTTCATCACCCCCAGGATCACCGCTCGGCCCCGAATAAACGCCTTGCCTACGACCACGGCGTCCGTCTCGCCGGTCTTCTCCTGCTCCAGGGCGAGCCGCTCCTTGTAGGGGATGCGGTCCTTGAAATCGAGCGGATCGGTGGAACGAAGGTCCTGTGCGAACTCCTCAAAGGTGTCGGGATCGACGAGTTGCTGAATGCGGATGCGGGCATCGACGCGGCGATGGTGTCCGCATTCCGGGCAGACGTAGAGGGCCTCGGCCACTTCCTTTTCATAGACCATGTGCTCGCAGCGGTCGCAACGGGTCCATAGTCCGGCGGGTACACCGGTCTTCTCAACGGGCTTGTCGAGAGGTTTTTCGTCAGCCATTCGCGGCACTCCTCTGGGCGGCTTGGACGGCGAGGTGGTGTAGTCGTTTCAGAGCCAGGGGCGGATCGGGCGCGCCGAAGATTGCCGTACCGGCGACGAAGGTGTCTGCTCCCGCCGCCGCAGCAGGACCGATGGTTCTGTCGTCGATCCCCCCGTCGATCTGCAACCGCTGATGCGAACCAAGGCGGGTGTGAAGCTCTTTCACTTTGTCGAGCACGTCGAGGATGAAGCTCTGCCCGCCGAATCCGGGCCAGACGCTCATCACCAACACCAGGTCCACATCACCGAGAATCGAATCGATCGCCGATACCGCCGTGCTCGGGTTGATGGATACGCCGACGGAGACGCCCAGACCACGGATGTGCTCGATGACCGCTTGCGGTTCGTTGGTCACCTCGATGTGGAACGTAATATGGTCGCAACCGGCTTTGACGAACGCCTCGGCGTAACGCTTCGGCTCGGCGATCATCAGGTGGGCGTCGAGGAAGCACTTGGTATATTTGCGCAGCGACTTAATGACCGGAACGCCGAAGCTGATGTTGGGAACGAAGTGGCCGTCCATCACGTCTAAATGGAGCATGGTCGCACCCGCGGCTTCCACGGCGGCGATTTGTTCCGCCAGTCGCCCGAAATCGGCGGACAGCACCGATGGGGCCATGCGAATCGCGGGCGTCGCCAGTGAGAAACCGCCGTCTAAAGGAACCGATGATTTCGGGCTGATGGTGGCTACCTTTCCCACTAAGCGTCGTCCAATACGTCTATGGCTGCGAACGGCTTACCTTCCAGGAACTCCAACGCGGCACCTCCGCCGGTGGAGATGTGGGTGATGCGATCGGCCAAGCCGGCTTTGTCCATTGCGGAGGCACTGTCGCCGCCGCCGACTATAGTGATCGCCCCACTTCTCGTCGCATCGGCCATGGCCTGAGCCATCGCTATTGTACCCTGATCGAACGGTGGAACCTCGAACACGCCCATTGGCCCGTTCCAGAATACGGACTTCGCCGTCCGCACAACCTCGGCATAAGTTTTAATCGTCACCGGCCCGATGTCCAATCCCATTTTGTCCGCAGGGATGAAGCTGGTGCAAACGGTGGTCGTCCCCCCCGCCTTGATCTCGGATGCGACGATGGAATCGGCCGGGAGGCGAAGCTTCGGCCCGGCCTCGGTGCGAAGCTGACGAGCGGTATCATACAAGTCCGGCTCCACCAAACTTTTCCCGACTCCCATCCCCTCGGCGGCTAAGAAAGTATAGGCCATCGCCCCGCCGATCAGGATTGTGTCGCATTTGGTGAGCAGCGAATGGATCACGCCGAGCTTGTCCGACACCTTCGCCCCACCGAGCACGCAGACGAAGGGTCGTTTCGGATTAGAGACGGTCTCTCCGAGGAACTTTAACTCGCGCTGCACGAGATAGCCGACGACGCGGGGTTTGCCCGCCATCATCTGCGGCACGGTGATCATGCTGGCGTTGTCGCGATGGCAGGTGCCGAAGGCGTCGTTGACGTACATGTCGGCGAGGGATGCGAGCTGCCGCGCAAAGGCGTCTTTCTGCTCCCTCAGTTTGGGGTTTTGGATGGCCCTCTTGTCCTTGATCGTCTCGGCCTCGTGGAAACGGAGATTCTCCAACAGCACCGCCTCGCCGTCGTGCATCCGCGCGACCTGCGCCGCGACCTCCGGTCCCACGCAATCCGGCAACAGCGGCACGGATGTTCCCAAAAGCTGCGTCAACCGTTCGGCGACGGGCCTGAGCGAATACTTGTGCTTGTTCTCCGGTTCCTCGTCGGGTCGCCCAAGGTGGCTCATCAGAATCAGCCGCCCGCCGTCGGCGAGGAGTTTTTTTACCGTCGGCAGAGCAGCCTGAATGCGGCGATCATCCGTGATACGCGCCGCATCATCGAGCGGCACGTTCAGGTCGAGGCGCACGAGGACGCGGCGTCCGCGAACATTGATGTCGTCGATGGTTTTCTTCATGAACAGTATCGCACCCGGACAATTCAAACCGCGCACAACGCCGCATGACTGAACTAAGCCGGCCGCCGAAGTCGGCGAGCACGTTGTCCATTCCTTATCGGTTCGATCCGTGTAATGTGGATCGGATCGATATACGCGTTCCGCTCGGGGAACTGGTCGGCACCCGCATTGAGTCCAATGACGACCTCGGCGCGACTTAGAAGCATGAAGTCGGGATGTTGGACGTCATAGTGCGACCCGTCGGAGACGAAGACGCGGATCGGGATGAACGGATGTTTGTGCAAGTGCGTTCGGATTTCATTAAGTCTCATGGGTTTTGCTCCATCAAAGAAAGGGGAATGCGGAATTGGGAATGCGGAAAATGGGGTTTTCGCATTCTGCATTCACCATTCCGCATTCTCACAGCTTCGCCACTCTTGCAATCAAATCGACCGTGCGGCAGGCGTAGCCCCACTCGTTGTCGTACCAGGAGACGACCTTGACCATGTTGCCGCCTTTGCTGGGCATGGTCATGGTGCTCAAGCCGTCCACGATCGAGCTATGCGGGTTTCCGATGATGTCCGAACTGACCAACGGCTCTTCGCTATATTCGAGGATGCCGCGCAGCTTTCCTTCAGCGGCATTTTTCAGGGCCGCGTTGACTTCGGTCGTTGTGACAGAGCGCTTCAGGGTGGCCACGAGATCGACCACCGAACCGTCGGCGACGGGAACCCGCATGGCGAAGCCGTTGAGCTTCCCTTCGAGTTCAGGCATGACCTTACCGACGGCCTTGGCCGCTCCCGTGCTCGTGGGGATGATGTTGATCCCCGCCGCACGCGCCCGTCGTGGATCTTTATGAACGAGGTCGGCCACCTGCTGATCATTCGTGTACGCGTGGACCGTGGTCATCAACCCCGCAACCAGGCCGAAGGATTCGTGCAGGACCTTCACCACCGGAGCGAGGCAATTGGTCGTGCAGCTTGCGTTGGAGATGCAGGTATGGGCCGGTGTTAGCTTGTCGTCGTTGATGCCCAACACGACGGTGAGGTCCGGCTCGTCACTCGCCGGAGCGCTGAGGATCACCCTCTTCGCGCCGGCCTTGAGGTGATCGCCATAGCCGCCCTTTTCGCTTTGCCGTTTGGTGAAGATGCCGGTCGATTCCAACACCACGTCCACGCCGAGCTTCGCCCAGGGAAGGTTCGCCGGAGCACGTTCGCTGAGGATGTCGATGCGCTTGCCGTTGACGATCAACGCCTTGTCGGCCGACTCGACCGTCCCTTTGAAGCGACCATGCACCGAATCGTACTTGAGGAGCTGTTTGAGAATCGCAACGTCGCTGAGGTCGTTGATGGCCACGACCTCGAACTCATTTGCCCGTTGGGCCATCGCCCGCAAAGTCAACCGCCCGATCCTACCGAACCCATTGATCCCAAC
>JAGVHG010000193.1 GCA_020056715.1 Phycisphaerae bacterium
ATTTGTGCGTCGATGAAGCATGGGGCTTTCGTAGCACGATTCGACGAGATGATGTAATGGACTCGACCGTTCTTGCCATTTTTGCTTTCGTTTACCTGGGGATGTTCTTGGGCGAGGTTCCCGGCCTCGCGCTGGACCGCGCGGGCGTCGCTTTGTTGGGCGCCATTGCGCTGCTCGTCGCGGAACGCGTTACACCTGAGGCCGCTTGGAACGCCGTGGATGTTCCGACGCTGGCGTTGTTGTTCGGCTTGATGGTCGTATCGGCCCAGTTTCGGCTCGGAGGATTCTATTCCTACCTGACCCGTCGCATGTCTGCCGCGCAGGTTTCGCCGAGCGCTCTGTTGGGCATGGTCGTTGCCTCCGCCGGAATTCTCTCGGCGCTCTTGGCCAACGATATCGTGTGCCTGGCGATGGCTCCGGTCTTGGCTGAGGGTTGTTCTCGACGAGGACTCGACCCGGTCCCGTTCTTACTCGCCCTCGCATGTTCAGCGAACGTCGGTTCAGCGGCGACGCTGATCGGCAACCCCCAAAATATGCTGATCGGCCAGACGCTGCACTTATCCTTCGCGGCGTACCTTCTTGACGCGCTTGTGCCCGCGGGGCTGGGCTTACTGGCGGTCTGGTGGGTGATTCGATCGGCCACGAACGGGAAATGGCATAAGGCGACTACCATTCCCCCCGTCCCCGCGCCGGACTTCAATCCGTGGCAATCCATCAAAGCCCTCACCGTTTTGCTCCTTCTCGTTGCGGCCTTCCTCCTCACCGCCTGGCCACGGGAAGTGCTCGCCCTTGCCGCCGCCGGGATTCTGCTTACCAGTCGGAAAATGGCCTCTCGGCTTGTCTTGGGACTGGTTGATTGGCAACTCTTGGTTCTTTTCGTCGGTCTTTTCGTTGTGAATCATGCTTTGATCGCGTCTGGTACCCTACCGGTTCTGCGCCAGTCAGCAGAGTCGGTCGGCGTTGATCTATCCCACCCCGCGCCATTCTTTGTCGTCAGCGTTCTGCTTTCCAATCTGGTTTCCAACGTTCCCGCCGTCATGCTCTTGCTCCCCAGCGCTACCCACCCTTCGGCCGGCCCGATCCTAGCTCTGTCGAGCACTCTCGCGGGCAATTTATTGATCGTCGGCAGCATCGCGAACATCATCGTCGTGGATCAAGCCGCCCAACTCGGTTTGAAGATCACCTGGCGCGACCACGCCCGCATCGGGATTCCCGTGACCCTCTTGACCCTTCTTATCGCCGCCGCGTGGCTGGCGGTTCGGGCGGCCTAAACCGCGCCGGTTGACAGGGTTCCGACGACGGGACACGATCGTTCCCCTCGGCAGCGTCGGTCGTATGCTGTCGGGGATATGCTTCATGAACGGATCGTTACGCGATGCTCCGAGCGGCCATAACGGCTATGGTGATGACGCTCCTCGCGCTGGTATTGGGCACCATCGCACTCTTGATCGGGTTGGTCTATCCTTCGCGGCGGGTCATCGCCTTCGCCGCCGTGGTTTGGTCACGGGCAATCCTGTCGCTCGCCGGCGTCCGCCTGACAATCGTTGGGAAAGAGCTGGTGGCCGATCGGGTTCCCAGATTCTTCATGGGCAACCACCAAAGCGCCTTGGACATTCCCATCCTCCTCCTCGCCCTGGACGGCCACGTTCGTTTTATGGCCAAAGATACCCTTTTTCGCATCCCGGTTTTCGGTTGGGTCCTCATGCGCTACGGTTACGCCCCAATCAACCGCTCCAGCCCCCGCGTCACCCTCCGCACGATCGAGCGCATGCTTGAGCGACTACGCCGCACCCCCATTTCGATCGCCGTGTTTCCCGAGGGCACGCGCAGTTCGGACGGCCAGTTGCTTACTTTCCGTCGCGGCACGATGAAGGTCGGCCAGCGCTCGGGACTCCCGATCGTACCATTCTCCATTGAAGGTTCGCTCGCAGTCTACAGTCGTGATCGTTTTGCCGCCCATCCCGGCCCGGTGAAGCTCATTTTCGCGGAATCGATCCCGGCCGAGGAGGTCGCAACCATGTCCACCCTCGAGCTTCACGACCGCGTGAAGGCGACCATCGCCCGCCTACTCGGCCAGACCCATGAACCGGAGCCAGTACCGGCGCCCGGACTCATGGCCGCGGAGGTGAGTTAACCCGATGGCCGCCGCGAACCAACAACTGTGTCGCGTACGTGACCGCCTGGCCGGACAGCACATCCTCGTGACCGGCTCGACAGGTTTCCTTGCCAAGGTCTTTGTCGAAAAACTCCTTCGTAGCGTCGACACCATCGGCGGCATTCACCTACTTGTTCGCCCCCGAGCCGACGGCACGTCCCCTCGCCAGCGGGTCACTCAAGACGTTCTGCGCTCCTCCGTTTTCGATCGCCTTCGCGCCTCGCTTGGCGAACGATACACCCGCCTGTGTGACGAGAAAATTCACGTCATCGGGGGCGACCTCACCAAGGAACGCATGGGCATCGACGTCGCCGCTTATGACGAACTGACTCGGCGGATCACGCTCGTGGTCAACAGCGCCGCTACCGTAACTTTCGACGAACGACTCGACCATGCCATCGAACTCAATTCGCTCGGGCCCAGCCGACTCTTGCAGTTTGCGAAAGACTGCGGCGGCATTCCCTTCCTACACGTCTCGACATGCTATGTCTGCGGGACGCGAAGCGGAGTGGTCGTCGAGGACTTCAGTGCCCCCGAACCTGCACGAGAGTCGCTCCCTCGAATAGCGGGCACCGGCGAATTCGATCTTGATGCTCTTGTCCAGTCGATGATCGAGGAATCCGCCGAGCTACAGAATCGTCACGGAGTTGAGACGGAATCCGCGCGGCGTCAACTGATCGACACCGGCATGCGCCGCGCCCGCTCCCACGGCTGGAACGACACCTACACTTTCACCAAATGGATCGGCGAGCAGTTGCTTCTCCGCGACCGAGGCGAAGTGCCGCTGGTCATCTTCCGGCCGGCGATCATCGAGGGCAGCTTCGATGAACCGATGCCCGGCTGGATCGACGGTCTGCGTATGGCCGACCCCATCATCGTTGCCTACGGTCGCGGCAAGCTCAACGAATTCCCCGGCCGATCCAACATCGCCATCGATCTCATCCCCGTCGACTTCGTCGCCAACGCCATGATTGCTGCGCTCCCCGTCGGCGACCCGCCTGCGGCGGGCGGGGTGAGTGTCTATCAGTGTGCCTCGAGCGATCGCAATCCCCTCCTGCTCATACAATTGCAGAAATCGCTCGAACGAGCGTTCCTCCTCCGCCCGATGAACGGCGATGACGGTCGGCCTATCCGTCCGCGGTCGCTACGGCTCGTAGACCGCGAAACCTTCATCCGCCGATGGGAGAGGAAGCAGCGCGCCGTCGCCCAGTACCAGGGTTGGCTCAAACGACTTTCGATCGAAGGGCGGCGATTCCGCAAGCTTTCCGCCCAGGCACGGCAAATCGAGCAGGTCATCTACTTCGCCAAAATATATTCGCCCTACACCCACCTCGATTGTCATTTCGCTGACGACGGGCTTCACGCCCTCGCCGACCGGATGCACTCCGATGACCGTCGCGAGTTCCCCTTCGATCCCGGGCAGGTCGACTGGGACGACTATATCGTCAACCGCCACGTGCCGGGCCTGCGATCGTTCGTTCTTGGAACCGCGGCCGAACCGTCTTTACGCATGTCAGGCGTTGGTGAACAGTCGATGGACCAACCGAGCGGGGTTGTCCATGTCGCGTCAACGCTCAAGGGCGTTGCCGCTGATTGGGCCGCGAACCTCTTTGACCTTTTCCGTCGATCTGCGGACCGGTTCCACGACAAGCCTGCCCTTCAGATTCGCCGCGACGGACGCTGGATTTGCTACAGCTACGACGAAGCCCTTCGCGCAACCGGTACGATCATGCGCCGCTTCCAGGAGCGAGACCTCGTCGCGGGCGATCGCGTCGTTATCTGCGCCGAGAATGGGCCGGAGTGGGGTTTAACCTACCTTTCCGCGATGCGGATGGGGCTGACGGCCGTGCCGCTCGACCCGCAGCTTCCGCCCGCCGAAGCCTGGTCCGCCGCACGGTATGTAAAGGCCAAGCTAGTCTGCGCTGGTCGAACCACTTTTGCAGGACTCCATGAGCAACGCGTCCCTGAAGACGTCGCCCTGGTTGCAATGGACGACGCCTTGATCCCACCACCAGGCGCCTCGCGCGACCTCGCTCCGGATCCGGTTGCCGTCGACCGAACAACCGTCGCGTCGATCCTCTTTACCTCCGGCACGACGGTCGCACCCAAGGCCGTCCCGCTCACGCATGGCAATTTCATGGCCAACGCCGACGCCTTGCTCGCCGTACACTCCGTCGGCCCGACGGACGAATTCCTCTCCGTACTTCCGATGTACCACGTTTTCGAGTTCACCGGTGGGTTTCTGATCCCGCTCCTGCGCGGCGCCACCATCACCTACGTCGACCAGTTGAAAGGCGCCGAGATCGTATCGGCCATGCAGGCGACAGGTACGACCATCATGCTGGTGGTCCCACGATTACTGCGCATGTTTTACGACTCGATCGAAAACGCAGCCGCCGGCGGCGGAACAATCCGTCGCACCGCGTTCCGCGCCCTCGGTCGCCTCTCTGATTGGTCGGGGCATAACCTGGGTCGACGGCTGTTCGGCGCGGTTCACAAGTCGTTCGGCGGGCGCTTGCGGATGCTCGGCTGCGGCGGATCACGCCTGGAACCCGATTTGTTTCTCGCGTTCCGCCGGATGGGGTTCGCTGTTTACGAAGGCTACGGCCTCACCGAGACCTCGCCCATTTTGACCATTAATCCGCCGGGCTTGCCGCGGGCCGGATCGGTCGGCCCGGCGCTTCCCAACATCGAGCTCGACGTCCGCAACGCCAACCTCGAAGGTATCGGCGAAGTCTGGGCTAGAGGCCCCAGCGTGATGTCGGGCTATCTCGACAACCCCGACGCCACGCGTGAAGTCCTCGTTAACGGCTGGCTGCGGACGGGTGACTTAGGGCGATGCGACGCCGACGGATACCTGCACTTGACCGGTCGGGCCAACGATCTCATCGTCACCGGCGCCGGCAAAAACGTGTACCCCGACGAAGTCGAAGCGCGCTACGCCGACCTGCCCTTCGCCAAAGAGCTATGCGTCTTCGGCATTCCCTCTGAGGACGGGATGGGCGATATCGTGCAAGCCGTAGTCGTTGTGGAGGAAGCCGCAGCCCCAGGCCTGGATCGCTCCTCGATCGAACGTGAGATCCGTCTCGCCGCCGCAACCATCGGCGAGTCTTTACCCACGCACCAACGCATCGCGAAGCTGCATTTTTGGGATCGCGAGCTGCCTAAAACCTCGACGCTCAAGGCCAAACGTGGACTGGTTCGCGACCTGGTTCGCTCGGAAAGGCCCGATGGGCCTAAGATCAGCCCCGATACACCGCTTCCCGGATCGCCGCGAAGTGCAGTTCAGTTCGCGTCACCACTCAAGGGTGGTGCCGCTGATCGGCCCGCACACCACGCCACATTCGCTTGCGTGCAGCGAATTCTCGCCAAGCAATCCAAACGATCGGAGCATTTGATCCACCCCGCAATGCACCTCCTGCTTGATCTCGGTATCGACAGCATTGGAAAGATCGACGTGATTGGAGCGGTCGAAGGCCAGTTCGCCATGCGGATTGACGACGCCGCCGCGGCCAAGATCGCCCGCGTATCCGACCTGCTCCACTTGATCGGCGATCGCAACCCGGTCGGCGGCGGCCTTCGCGGAACGGATATTTTCAAACGCTTGCTCAGCGTCGGCGCGGGCAAGCCCGCTGGCGGGGCCGAGCCACATTCCTTCAACGGACAACTCCCCGCACCTTTGCTTCCCGCCCGCTGGCTTGCTCGCGGAACCGTGGGCGTGCTGATGAACAGCTACATCCGTGTGGAGGCCCGCGGACGAGAAAACATTCCCGCCACCGGCCCCTTCATCCTTGCGCCCAATCACACGTCCCATCTTGACGCGCCTTCCATCCTGACCGCCGTCGGCGGAAGACGACGAGTATGGACCGCCGGCGCCGAGGATTACTTCTTCAATACGGGTCTCAAGCGTTTCGTCTTTGGGACGCTCTTCGACACTATCCCCTTCGATCGCCAGGCGGACGGCATTGTCGGCCTTCGCCGTTGCGGCGAAGCCCTTGCCAAGGGCGACGGACTGCTCCTCTTTCCAGAAGGCACCCGCTCGCTCGACGGCAGAAGGCAACAGTTTAAGATCGGCGTCGCCGTCCTCGCCGTCGAACAAGGCGTCCCCATCATCCCTGTCCGCATCCACAACGCCTTCGAGTTGTTCCGCAAGGGACGGCGCTTCGTTCGTCCCGGCGTCATCACCGTGGCATTCGGATCGCCGATCCACCCGCCGCCTCGCGAGACGACCACCGACCATTACGCCGCTTTCCTCGCCCTTACGAACCAAGTTCAATATGCGGTAGACTCTCTCACGGACGGGGTCACCACGTGACTCGTGAGGCCGCGTTCTTCGACGTCGATGGAACGCTTTGCGACACAACGATCGTCCATTACTATCGCTACTTCATGCTTCGTCGCCTGTCGCCCCTGGCCGGTAGGTTGTGGTATTCGACGTTCCTGATGAAATGCGTCTACTATCTGTTGCTCGACAAGCTGGATCGTCAGCGACTCAACGTCGTCTTCTATCGCAACTACGCCGGCCTTCCCGTGGCCGAAATCAAGGCCCAAGCCGCCGACTGCCATCAGCACGTCGTCAGGCCCCGTCGTTTCAGCCAAGCCCCCGACTGCATTGAAGAACACCGCCGTGCCGGCCGCGCCATCGTCTTAGTCACCGGCTCGCTCGACTTTATCATCCAACCCTTGGCTGCGGAGATGGGCGCTGACGCCGTAATCGCCGCCCGATTGGTCGAATCCAACGGATGTTTCACCGGCGAGCTAGTCGGCCCGCCCATCGGCGCACAAGAGAAGGCCCGACGTATGCGAGACTTTGCGGCAGAGCGAGGCATCGACTTGTCGCGCTCCCACGCCTATGGTGACAGCATGGCCGATCTACCGATGCTGGAAACTGTCGGCTTCCCCCACGCGGTCAACCCCGATCGAGGCCTGTCCGCAACCGCGAAGAAGCGCGGTTGGCCGACGCACCATTGGACCATCGCAGCATCAACCGCCGGCAACCGTCCATGAAAGCGCTTCAATACCGAAAGAACGTTCCTCGTTACGCGCTCCTCAAGCTCCTCGGGCCGCGATTTCCGTCACTCTATACCGCCGGCGTTGCACCGCTCTCGCTCGTCGATATTCCTGAGCCGAAGCTGCCCACACAGCAGTGGGTGCGTATCGCACCCAGGCTTGCCGGTATCTGCGGCTCGGACCTCGCCACGATTTGCGCCAAGGGCAGTCCCTATCTTGCCCCGGTGACTTCGATGCCCTTCGTCATGGGCCACGAACTCGTCGGCCACATCACCGAGGTGGGCCGCGATGTGACGACCCTGCGCGTCGGCCAGCGGGTCGTGATTCATCCGGCCCTGGGCTGTAAGGCACGCGGCTTCGATCCGCCCTGTGACCTATGCCGCGACCACTGCGACGCCCTCTGCCGCAACGTCACTCGCGGCGACGTGTCCAAGGGCATCCAGATCGGTTACTGTCGTGACACCGGCGGTGGATTCTCACAAAGTCTTGTCGCTCATCAGTCCCAGGTCTACCTCGTCCCCGATGAGATCGACGATCGTGCGGCCGTCTTGATCGAGCCTTTAGCCTGTGCACTCCACGGGGCGTTGCGGATATCGCTATGCGAAACCGACACCGTGCTCGTACTCGGCTGCGGGTCGATCGGTCTCCTGACGATTGCCGCTTTGCGAGCGTTGGGTTGCCGCGCTCGCATAGCCGCCGCCGCCAAGTATGATCACCAGCGCCGTCATGCGCAGGCGCTAGGCGCGGACGTGTTACTCGACACGGGCGGACCTGTTCGCCGACGTTTCACGGACTGGGCGAAAGTGCTCGACGCGGAGGTGCTCAACCCGGAGATGGGAAAGCCGACCGTTCTAGGGGGTGCCGACGCAACCTTCGATTGCGTGGCCTCCTCGCAGAGCATCGACGACGGTTTGCGGTTTACGCGGAGCGCGGGAACCTTCGTGCTTGTGGGTATGCCGGGGATTCCGCGCGGCGTCGATTGGACGGCCATGTGGTTTAAGGAGTTGAATATCCATGCCGCCTACGCTTACGGCCCTGAGCGTTGCGCCGACGGCGAAAAAGAAACATTCCTATTGGCCATCGATTTGATGCGTACCTGGGGATCACGGCTCGCCACCCTCGTCGGCCCGCCGCATGAGCTTGGCGACTATCGCGCTGCGATCGCCACGGCACTCCACACCGGTCGGAGTGGCGTCGTCAAAACCGTCTTCGCCATCGACAGGACTTGAACTCTCCATGAGCAAGACCAACGGCCAAGCCAACATCCACACCGTAACGCCCGACGACCCGCCATTTCTGTTCCACCGCGGCGACGGCTATGTGCGGCACCGACTCCCCGTGGGTACGAAGGTGATCTACCCCAACGCTCCACTCGACCCCTTGCCCGACCGACGAGCGGCGATCGAACACGCCGTGGACCATCCACTGGGAACCGATCCGCTCCACGCCCAACTGCGTCCCGGCATGAAGGTCACCATCGCTTTCGACGATGTGTCGCTTCCGCTCCCACGGATGAAGAGACCCGACATCCGCCAATCGGTGATCGAAGTCGTCCTCGAACGCCTCGACCGAGCCGGCGTTACCGATATCGAGTTGATTTGTGCGATTTGTTTGCACCGCCGTTGCACGCCCGCGGAAATCAAGCATTTCGTCGGCACCACGATCTTCAAACGGTTCTGGCCCAAGAAGCTATACAATCACGACGCCGAAGACCCGCAAGGGAATCTCAACCTGGGGACTACCTCGAAAGGCGAAATCGTCGAGATCAACCGCCGCGCCGCCGAGTCCGATCTGTTGATCTACGTCAACATCAACCTCGTCACCATGGACGGCGGGCACAAGTCCGTCCCTGTCGGCTTAGCGACTTATAAGTCCGTACGCTCTCATCACAATGCCCACATGCTCCTCCACGACTCCAGCTACATGGACCCGCCCAACAGCGCCTTTCACCGCTCCTGCGAACGCATGGGCGAAATCGTGGCCAAGCAAGTGAAGGTGTTTACCATTGAGACCACGCTCAATGGCGATCTGTTCTCCAGCATGTTGGGTTTTCTGCAGAAACGCGAGCGAACCTGGAATCTTCGTGACCGCTTGAGTTACCACGGCAGTCGCGTCGGACTGCGCGCGCTGCCGTCGTCGCTGAGGCGTAAGGCCTACACCGCTCTCCCTGCGCCCTATGGACTCACCGGCGTTCATGCGGGGATGACCGAACCCGTCCACCGCGAGACCCTGCTCAATGTCGATCGACAGGGCGAGGTGGCCGTGCCCGAACAGGCCGACATCGTTCTCGTAGGATTGCCCTCCATCGGTCCGTATAACGTCAACTCCATCCTCAACCCCATCCTCGTCCAGTGCCTTTCCGCCGGCTATTTCTTCAACTTTTACCGCAACCGCCCTTTGGTGCGCAAAGGCGGCGTGATGATCATTGACCACCCGTTGACCGAAGAGTTCAACCGCCTGCATCATCCGTCGTATTACGATTTCTACATGGATCTTCTGCCGCAGACTCGCGATCCGGTGGAGCTGGAGCGCCGTTTCGAAAAGAGCTACGCCGAGAACGAGCGCTATATCGACCTCTATCGCCATTCCTACGCCTACCACGGCGTCCACCCGTTCTACATGTGGTATTGGGGCGCGCACGGCATGGCCCACATGGGCAAGGTGATCGTAGTCAATCCGATAAGCCGCACCGCGGCCGAGCGATTAGGATTTGAGCCGGCCCCTTCGATGCAAGCCGCCATTGGTATGGCCACCGATTTCGTAGGCCGAAGTCCGACCATGTACTACTTTCACTGCCCGCCGGTCATCATGTGCTCGGTTGGTTGAGGGGGCCTCGGTGAACTGCGGCTCCATTCTTATCATTGTCAATCCGATCTCGGGCAAAGGCAGGGGATCACACACTGCCGACGTCGTGGCTGAACTTGTCCACCGACAGGGTGTAGATGTCGAAGTACGTCACACCGCCGCTTCGGGTGACGCCCAACGTATCGCAAGAGAGGCGACGACGGGTAGTGGGCGTCCGCTTCGATGTATCGTCGCCTGCGGCGGCGATGGCATCGTCCAGGAAATCGCCAACGCTCTCGCCGATGCTCGACCCTCTCTCGGCGACGCCTGTCCCGCCCTCGGCCTCGCACCCGTCGGCCGGTGTAACGATTTTGCACGTGCATTCCGCATACCGACCGATCCCGCGGCCATCGCCGACATCCTCGTGAAAGGACAAGCCCTGCCCACGGACTTGGGCCGAGTCAATGGGCGGTACTTCTGCACCGTCGCCACCGCTGGCGCCGATGCGGAGGTCTCCAGCTTCGTCGATACTATGCGGATGCCGCTTCGTGGCACACTCGCCTACCTCTATGGCGCAGTCCGCGTGCTGATCCGCTATCGACCCTACGACATGACCATCACCGGCGATTTCGGCGTGATTGAAGGGCCGATGCTACTCGCCTCCACCGCTAACACCTCGTGCTACGGCGGCGCGATTCGCATCGCTCCCGACGCTGATCCCTCCGACGGCCAACTAGACTTGTGCGTTGTGGACCGAGTCTCCCGCCTTCGGGCGATCGCCCTCATCCCCGCGCTCCTCGCCGGAAAGCATGGCCGGTGTCCCGCCGTACACTTCCTGCGTACTCAGCGTCTCACCATCGAATCGCGCCATCCGCTCGAACTCTGGGCCGACGGCGAACGTATCGCCAGAACTCCTGCAACCATCGAAGTCGTCCCCGACGCCCTCCGCGTCCTCCAACCAGTGCAGGGCGGGGCATCGACACTCCGGTAAATCTGAAATCTCCAATCTGAAATCTCAAATCGATCCGCCGACGGCGGACAAATCAACAATTTGGGTAACTTTTTAGCCGAATGCAGCACATTTTGCACGGCGCAGTGATTTTTGGAAACGAGAATGCCCGATAGATTAGGTCATGCACGCAGCGGCGGAGC
>JAGVHG010000074.1 GCA_020056715.1 Phycisphaerae bacterium
CGGACTGAAAATCCGTGTGTCGGCGGTTCAACTCCGCCTCTGCCCAGTGCGTAGCATATGGTATGTAGTAGATGTCCATTATCAGCCGCACACGAGGCTGGATTGGCATGGAATGGTCCATATCGAAGGCTGGCCTAGGATTGACGGTGAATCCTTGGTTCGAATATGGCCGATTTCTAAGGATGGCTGATTGACCGTACATGCCGTGCACCGCCTTCGGCGTGTCCGGTAAGAGACGTAAAGACATGAATCATAAGAAAATACAATCCGTCTCGTGCGGGGTGCTTGCGTTGATTGCGTCTTGTCCGGCTCTTTTCGCCCAGGTTCCTGATCTTGTTGAAGGGCCGATTTCTCCGGTCGACGCGTACGGGAATGTGCAGCCGATAGTGCGGGATTGGCGATCGCTCGGCGGTGTTTATCAGAACACGACACAACGGGATATCTTGCAGAATTACCGGACGTTCGGTCGCGGAGTTGACGACCGGAGAGGATATATGCCGTTTACGCTTCCGGGCGATGCGTGGGCGGTGGCCATGCGGGCGGCGAGCGGCACGTCGGCGGAACCGAGTGTGAGGTCCGCCCTCTCACCGGCCAAACAGCGGGCATTCGAACGTTATGGCGGGTTCGGGAGACGCCGACAGAACGACAAACCGTCCGCGGCCCTCACCCGCCGATACGGCTTGATCGCCGGAAGTTCACTCAACGCTCCGGTCTATCGGGCGATATTCAAAAGCGGCGGCCTCGTGGACGTGCGCTCGTCGTTGGCGCGGACTCCATTCATCAACGCGGACATGGAAGATGGGGAGGCGGAAGCGCAGACCTTGGACGACCTCCTGGACCGCGGCGACGCTGCGGTGCAGCAACGGGCGAAGGGCGAGGCGTGGGCATTATTCCGCGAGGGGCTGTATCGCCAGGCGACCCGAACATTCGAGTCGGCGATCACCCTGGAGCCGTTGGATTTCGAGTCGCGGATCGGCGAAGTGTTTTGCTATTTGTCCGTCGGCGCTACGAGGACGGCGTTGGCGCTGTTGGGGGAACTGGTCCGCCGCGACATCAACCCGTTCCAACATGACCTGTCCATGGCCGAACGGTATGGGAACGTTGCCGACGTGAACCAGCTTCGGATTCAGGGGCGACGCTCAGCAGACGCCGCCGATCAGACCGCGGAGGCGAACGCCCTGTACATCTTCGTGTTGTGGTACCTCGGCGAGGGTGAGGATGCGCTTCGGGCGGCCGAGTCGCTGGCCAAGCGCGCTCCCGCCAAGGCGTACGCGTCCTGGCCTGAGAAGATGCGCGCCGCCCGATCCACCGAGTCGAGCGAGAAGTGATTCACGATTTGACCCTCGCCCCGCCCCTCTCTCTACAAGGGAGAGGGGGAGTTCCGCTCGTCAGCCACGGCACCCGTGAGTGCCGCGGCGAGCGCCCCACTGATACTTCGAGGCCGATGTGATTGATCCAGCGGACAACCCCCACGAAGCCATGCCCGGCGTCGTCATCCGCTACCGCACGGCGCTGGTGGTCGCCGTACATGCAGCCCTGTTCGCCTTGGCTCTGCTAGCGGCATTTCTGCTTGCTTACAACTTCCATTGGGTGGTCCGCTCGGCGGAGGAGAAATACGTCTGGTTTAACGACCTGTATCTGCCCTTACTCGCTCTGGCGCTGCCGCTGAAGCTGTGGGTTTTCCAATGGACACGACAATACCGCGGCTCGTGGCGATATGTCGGACTGCGGGACCTGTTCGGGGTCATTAGCGCGTCATTGGCGGGGACGTTCTTATTCCTCACGGCGTACTTCGTACTCGAAAACGTGTGGCAGGCGGCGACGGGGCGGACCCTGATTGACACTTGGCCCGGGCCTAATCTGCCGCAGTCCTCCGTCTTTTCGCTCGATCTCGCGGCGACGATCGCGCTGGTTTCGGCGGCGAAAATTCTGGTGCGGTTCTATTATGAAGACATCCAACCGCAGCGGGCGGTGAACCCGCGACGGGCGCTGATTTGCGGGGCGGGGGACGCGGGGGAGGCGGTGTTGCGGGAACTGCTGCGGATGCGCCGCGAACGGTATTTGTGCGTGGGGTTCCTCGACGACGACGCGCCGCAACTGCACGGGCGTATCCATGACGTTGAAATCCTGGGACGGACCTCGCAAATCGGTGAAATCTGCAAGAAGTTCGAGATCGAGGAAGTTTTGATCGCCCTGCCCAAGGCCACTCCGAAGCAGATCCGAGCGTTGGTCGGGCAATGCGAAGGGACCGGAGTACTCTTCCGTACCATGCCGGCGGTAAGCGACGTGATCGAAGGGCGGGTGCAAGTCAGCCGAATCCGTAACGTGGACATCGCCGACCTTCTGGGGCGCGAGCCGGTGGAACTCGACACCGAGCAGATCGGTCGGCAGCTTCGCGGCAAGCGGGTGCTGGTGACCGGGGCCGGGGGGAGCATCGGGTCGGAGATGTGCCGGCAGATCGCGGCCTTCGGTCCCAAGCGGCTGATTCTCATCGAGCAGGCGGAGAACAATCTGTTCGAGATTGATCGCGAACTGCGGGCCGCCCACGCGGCGTTGGATGTCGTGCCCTACGTGGCGGACATTACCGACCGGGCGAGGGTCGGGGCCATCTTCGATCAGGAACGGCCCACGGCGGTGTTCCACGCGGCGGCGCACAAGCACGTGCCGATGATGGAGATCAACCCCGGCGAGGCGGTGAAGAACAACATCGGGGGGACGATCGTTGTGGCCGACGCCTGCCTGGCGACGGGCGTGGAAAAGATGGTGATGATCTCCACGGACAAGGCCGTGAACCCCACCAGCATCATGGGCTGCACCAAGCGCGTTGCGGAGATGTACGTACAGGGCTTGACCGGCGATGGAGTGACACAGTTTGTCACCGTGCGCTTCGGTAACGTACTGGGCAGCAGCGGAAGCGTGGTGCCGATTTTCCAAGAGCAGATCGCCCGCGGCGGTCCGGTGACGGTGACACACCCGGATATGACGCGGTTTTTCATGACCATCCCGGAAGCCGCGCAACTGGTCCTCCAAGCGGGGACGATGGGAAAGGGCGGGGAAATCTACATGCTGCACATGGGCGAGCCGGTGCGGATCGTCGAACTGGCGCGGGACATGATTACACTGAGCGGGCTGCGGCCGGAGATCGACATCGAGATCGTTTTTTGCGGCAAAAGGCCTGGGGAAAAACTGTTCGAGGAGCTGTTAAGCGTGGGGGAGGACATCGGCGACACGTCGCACCCCAAGATCATGATTTGGAAACACCGCCCGGAGGATCGCGAGGCCGTGCACGGCGGGGTGGAGCGATTGACGGCCATGGCGGACACCTTCACGAGCGGTCAAATCCAGGCGGAACTCAAGAGCATCGTGCCGGAATACTCGCCTGATGTGGAAGAGAGGGGCGATCCCGCACAGCAGCGACTCGCAACCTCGGTCAGCACCGCTTAACAGCACCCGTCGTACTCTGCCCGCCTACCGGACAGCGTGGGGGTTGGAATCATCTGAGCTTTCTTGGTAGCCTGTTTGCCGCATGGATCGAGGAGACTGCTAGCTGTGGGGCTACCTGCGCGAGCGAATCGGAATAGTGAACAGTTGCTTCTTTATGAGGTCCGCGGGAACGCGCGCAAGACGCGAGTCCAAGGCGGGATATCGACGTCGGATCTCATTGTCTCGGCGCACGTTGGGGGTAACGCCGAGGTTTTTCCTCAAATTTTGGCGCTGCACGTTCCGGAAGGTTCGACCGTCGCCGACGTAACCTGGGGCAAGGGAGTCTTCTGGGAGAAGGTGCCGCCCGGTCGTTACCTCGTCAAAGCGACCGATATCTCGATGGGGATCGATGCCCGCGAACTTCCGTACGCGGATAGCTCGATCGACTGCGTTATCCTCGACCCTCCGTACATGGAGGGGCTGTTTCGCAAATCGACGAACCACATGGCGGGATCGGGGAGCCACTCGGCGTTCAGGGCGAACTATTCCAATGGTGAAGCGACGGAAGGCGGCCCTAAATGGCATGATGCTGTGCTCGACCTATACTTCAGGGCGGGGCGCGAGGCGTTCCGTGTGCTTCGCAACGACGGAGTGCTCATCGTCAAGTGCCAAGACGAAGTAAGCGCCAACGTACAACGCCTAACCCATGTTGAGATCATCGGCGAGTACGAACGGTGCGGATTTTACACTAGAGACCTGTTCATCGTCGTTCGAACGAATCGCCCGGTCGTAAGCCGACTCAAGCAACAGGTGCATGCCAGAAAGAACCACTCGTACTTCCTGGTGTTCGTAAAGACGCGGAACCGCAAACTGCGTCGTCAGGCGGAACGATCCCTCACCAATTCCTCCAGAATCGGGAAGAGTTCGGTATAAAACGGGGGTTCGGGCGGCCACGTCACCGGCACGAGCGACGCGAGCAACTGCTTGCGGTGCTTAGGTTTGTACTGCTTCCAACTCGATCGAGGAAGATCAGAGTTTTTCGCGAAGACGAAGTCCCATTTGCCTTCCAGGGCGAAGAGGTTCACCGCGAGGATATCAAACTCCCCCACGCGAAGGCATGTCGTATTCAGCTTGCTTCCGTCGGGGAAGATCACGGTTCGCCGATCGCTTGCGTCAACCTGAGCCTTTGCTGTCCAGCGTGCGCCGTCCTTCCGGATAGAGTTCGTCTGGAGCGACTTCGCTTCCAGGACGAACTTGCGCCCTTTGTAGACGATCACGCGGTCGCCCTTCTGAGTACGGTCGTGGTCGTCGTACTTCATTGACTCGGAAACATCGGCATTGGCCTCAAGAAGTCGCGTGAGCTTAACCTCAGCGACGTACCCCATCATCATCCCGCGCAAGCTCGAATTGGAGTCTACGATCGCAGTCAACTCGGCGTCCGTGATGTCCCACCGGGTTAGGATCGAATTGGGATTCGTGACGTGGGTTGGCGAGACGGGGTTATCAGAGTTTGGCAAGGAGTGCTCCCCCGTCGAGTTCCAGGGCCTCGACGATCTCAAGGAACTCGATGACATCGAGTCGGCGTTCGCCGCGTTCGTATTTGGACACGAATGACTGTGGCCGACTCAGCTTCGTGGCGAGTTCAGCTTGGCTGACACCGGCAGACCGGCGCGCCTCGACCAGGAGGAGGCAAAGGCGTTCGTATCGTTTAGTGAAGACGGATTTCGTCACACTCGGGCTCCGTGCCTACTCAAACATGCACTCGTAAACCTCTTTCAGAATAAACCCAAAACAGGTTCGTGGTGGTTCGGTGTTACAAGTGGTTTTGAGGTCGGCGAGCGCCGCGAGAATGGTAGACCCGGATTGAACCGATACGTCGGTCGCTCTGACCCGTCGTAGTAAACGGGTGTGGGATTTTCAGCGTCGCGTCGCCGGGCAGCGGATCCGTCATCCCATGCACCAGGTCTTAAGACTCGCGACCCTTGATGATGCCCTGGAGGTTCAACGTATCTACGCCCCCATCGTGGCCGAAACGCCAGTCTCTTTTGAACTTGAACCGCCGAGCGTGGAGGAGATGCGGCGGCGGATCGAGACGACCCTTCTTGCGTTGCCGTGGATCGTTTGCGAACAAGGCGGAATAATCGGCTACGCGTATGCCGGTGTGTTCCGATCGCGGCCTGCCTATCAATGGACGGTCGAGGTCTCGGTTTATGTCCACGCCGCCCATCGCGGGAAGGGGGTGGCGCGGGCACTGTACACATCGCTGTTCGAGTGCCTTCGGATTCAGGGGTACCGCACCGCTTTGGCGGGGATCGCGCTGCCCAACCCGGCCAGCGTGGCCTTGCATGAACGGATGGGGTTTCGATCGGTCGGCGTGTTTCATCATGTGGGGTATAAGCTCGGAGCGTGGCATGACGTGGGTTGGTGGGAGCTTGCTCTGCAAGAACTCCCCAGCCCGCCCCCGCAATCTCGACCATTGCCGGAAGTTGTGAATATGGAGGCATGGCGTGCGGCGCTCGATGCGAGATAGGAATCTCGCATCGGCAAGAGTACAATCGGGACTCAGACGTGCGTCCGTTGATCGCCGCTTAACTCGCTGGCAGTCGGTTCGGAGGAAGCAAGTGGAACTCACTGTATTACCGCGAACATCGGACAGCCCACGTCGGCGATTGCCGCCGTGGTTGAAGAGGCCGCTGCCGGCGGGCGATTTTGCGCAAACCGTGCGGGTGGTCGAGGAGAGCGGGGTGGCGACGGTGTGCCAGGAGGCCCGCTGTCCCAACCTCTCCGAGTGTTGGTCCAAGCGGCACGCGACGTTCATGGTCCTGGGCGAAAAGTGTACGCGGCGGTGTCACTACTGCGCCGTGGCCACGGCGCGGCCCGATCCCCCGGCGGCGGATGAACCGGATCGACTGGCCGAGGCCGTCGGGCGATTGAACTTGCGGCACGTAGTCATCACCGCCGTCGCTCGGGATGATCTTGGCGATGAAGGTGCGGGGCATTTCGCACGCTGCGTGACGGCAGTCCATGAGCGTTGTCCGTCGACGACGGTCGAGGTGCTGCCCGCTGATTTTCATGCTCGCCGCGAATGCATCCAGGCGCTCTGTGATGCCAGCCCGGAGTTGTACAACCACAATCTCGAAATGGTCGAGCGTTTGACGCCCCAGCTCAGGCCGCAGGGGAAGTATCGGCGGTCGCTGGAAGTGCTGCGAACCGTCAAGGAAATTGCCCCGCAGATTATGACCAAGTCGGGTGTAATGGTGGGGCTTGGCGAGACGATGGAGGAATTGCACCGCTCGTTCGAGGACTTGCGTGCGGTCGGTTGCGACGTATTGACTGTCGGGCAGTATCTACAGCCGACGCTGGATCGTCATACGCCGGTCGCAAGGTATTACCCACCGGAGGAATTCGAGCAGTTGGGCGAGTACGCGCGGGGTCTTGGTTTTGTCAGCGTCGCGTCCGGCCCGTTCGTACGCTCGAGCTACAACGCGGCAGAGGTATTCGAGGAAAGCAGACGGAGGCTGCGAGCCTAGGGGCGATGCGCAGCGAATCCTATCAGAGCCGGGAGCGGCAGCGACCGGATATGCCGTAGGACGAATCGGGTCGCTCCCGCTCCCCGCTCTGATCGCGTGCGGCAGGCCAAGAGGATTTGTTAGATGTCGCTTTCTGACGTTAGACATCAAGATGCCGCTTTGCGGCGCATTCAGCAGGCGTTGTCTCGAGATCGCGTCCCGCACGCTTACTTGTTCCACGGCCCGGAGGGGGTAGGCAAGGAGAGAGTGGCGAGAGGGTTGGCCCAGCTTCTTCTGTGTAGCAACCCCACGGAACGAGAACTCGGCATTGACGAGGCGGGCGTCGTCGGACTGAAGCGGGTGCGAGAAGGTTGCGGTCGATGCGAGGATTGCCGACTGGTCGCGGCCCAGACGCATCCCGATTTTCACGTCATCTACCGACAGCTTCACCGAGACCACCCCGAAGCGGATGTGCGAAAGCGGAAAGGACTCGAGATTGGTGTGGATGTGTTGCGGCATTTTGTGATCGACAAAGTCGGACTGACGCCGCTTCGAGGGCGGGCGAAACTGTTCGTGATCCGCGCCGCCGATGACATGACGGTGCAGGCACAGAATGCGCTGCTCAAAACCCTGGAAGAGCCGCCGGGATCGACGTTCATCATTCTGCTGGTCAGCGCAGTGGATCGGTTGCTGCCCACGACGCTATCGAGGTGCCAGCTTGTCCGGTTCGACGGCCTGCCGGAGGGCTTTGTCCGCGAGAAGCTTGGCGAGTTTCGACCCGCCTTGTCGCGGGAGCGGATCGAGTGGTGTGCGCGATGCGGCGAGGGCAGCCTGGGACGTACGCTGGAATATGCCGATGACGAGTTGTTCGAGTTGCATCAGCGGCTTGCGGAGAGCCTGACGCGACTCGGCGATGGTCACAGTGATTCGCTGGTCAAGGCGTGGACGGACGAAGCGTCGGCGCTGGGCGAGCGTTATCGCAAACGCGACCCGGATATCACCGACTCCGAAGCGACGCGTCGCGGGCTGGCGACCGTGTTTCAACTGGCGGCGGGGTGGTATGCCGATGTGCTACGGAACTATGCGGATACCGCGCAATTCATCGGCGCCGAAACCGTTGCCACGGCGATCAACCGTCTGGCCGAGGCCCAACGGCAGCTCGACCTGAACGCCAACACGCAACTCATCGTGGAAACGCTCGTCGGAGATTTGGCGGGATCGACGGCTGTTTAAGATCATCTATTCTACCCCAACCTCATTAATTTGGACGCCAAAACGGAATATAACCATCTATGAGTGATAGCGTTACGAATACTTTGTGAAAAACTTCATTGTCTCAATCGAGGGACGATGTACACTAATAACAGGACTCTATAGCATTCGGGTTGGTCGGTTTTTCCACCACAACCGGCCAGCGCGTGCAAAGGGTTTGCGGGTCGATACTTGTGGTGTGGAAACTCGGATAAGTCGCTTGTCATGAGCCTTTCGCCCAGTCTCGATTCCTACGCCGCCATTGGAATAACAATCCTGATGGTGCTCGTGGTGATTGTGGCGATGTTGATCCTGGCCCATTTCGTCGGTCCTAGCCGGCACGGTCCGGTGAAGGACAGCCCGTACGAGTCGGGCATGCCGGTGTCGACCGATGCTCGTCGGCGGTTTCACATTCGCTTCTACATCGTGGCCGTGTTGTTCATGCTGTTCGACGTGGAAGTGATCTTCATGTGGCCTTGGGCGACGGTGTTTCACCATGCGGCCACCACGGGGGCGACGATCCCGTTGGAAACGGGTGGGGTAGCGGGGAAGGGGTTCTTGCTCGCCGGTATGGGCGTTTTTTTTGCACTGCTCCTCTTCGGTCTGCTGTACGAGTGGAAGAAGGGAGCGTTCCAATGGGATTAGCGTTGCCCGTATCGCCGACGTATCAGGCCAGTAAGGAAGAATATCTGAGCACCAAACTCAGCTATCTAATGGACATCCTGCGTGAAAAGACGGTGAACTGGTCGCGGAAGAACTCGCTCTGGCCTATGCCTTTTGCGACGGCGTGCTGCGGGATCGAACTCATGGCGACGGGAGCGAGCCGGTATGACATCGCGCGGTTCGGGGCGGAGGTCATGCGCTTCTCGCCCCGGCAATGCGATTTATTGATCTGCGCCGGTCGCGTAGCGATCAAGACGATGCCGGTGTTGCAGCGGATCTATATGCAGATGTCCGAACCCAAGTGGGTCATCAGCATGGGCGCCTGCGCCAGCTCGGGCGGCGTGTTCGATACTTATGCGGTGGTGCAAGGGGTCGATCAGTTCCTACCGGTGGATGTTTACGTACCCGGTTGCCCGCCGCGACCTGAGACGCTGCTCGAAGGCGTGATGGCCATTCAACGAATAGTGGAGAAGGAGGGCGTCAGGAGCAGTACGGAGCGCGGCCGGGGAATGGGGCTGGTGATTCAACCCACGATTCAGGTCCAAGTCGAAAATCCAACGGCAAACTAGCGTGAACACAACGCAAGCAGTGGTCGATGTGCTGATCGCAAAGTTCCCGGACATCGACTTTGCGCCACACCCTTTGATGACCCGCGCAGAAAAGTCACATGAACAACTTTGCGCACGCGTGCCGCCGGAGCGACTCCTCGAAGTGATGCGCTTCCTGCGGACGGACGACCGGTGCAACTTCGAACAGTTGTGCGACTTGACCTGCATAGATTACCTTAACTTCCCGAAAGCCCGCGATCGGTACGGCGTCATTTATTCCCTCCTGTCGATTACCAAAGGGCATCGACTGTGGGTGAAGTGTTTTGCGAATGATCCATCGCCTCAAGTGCCGTCGGTGGTGAGTATATGGAAGGGCGCGAACTGGTTGGAGCGGGAAGTGTGGGACATGTTCGGCGTTCGATTCACCGGACACCCGGACCTTCGCCGCATTCTCACTTGGGAAGCGTTTGAGGCCCATCCGTTGCGGAAGGATTACCCACTACGAGGACGCGGCGAACGAGAAGATTTTGAACGAATTACGCGGGAAAGCGCATGACCAGTTACCAGTTACCAGTTACAAAAGAGGGTATTCGGGCCAGAGCGTCGGTTCTTGTCGTAACTCGTAACTGGTAACTCGTAACTCCATTTGATGTTTGGTTTGCGATGACGACTTCGCCTTTGACAGCAGAGTATGGCGGCGCGACATACGCGCCGGTGGAACCCGGCGGTGACGTATGGGTTCTGAACCTAGGTCCGCAACATCCGGCCACCCATACCACACTGCGGCATGTTCTCGAACTCAGAGGCGAACGGGTGCTCAGTTGCACCGTCCACATCGGGTACTTGCACAGTGGGTTCGAGAAGCTCGGCGAACATCTGAATTACAATCAGTATGTGGTGGTGACGGATCGGATGAACTATGTCTCGCCGATGGCCAACAACATCGCCTGGCATCACGCGTGCGAAACCTTGTTCGGGTTGGAACTTACGCCGCGGTGTAAGGTCATTCGTACTATTATCGCCGAACTCGCACGCATTCAAGACCATTTGCTATGCGTCGGATGTGCGGGACTCGACTTGGGGGGCTTTACGGCCTTCATGTATCCCTTCAACGCACGGGAGACGATCAACGACCTCTTCGAGGAAATCTGCGGGGCGAGATTCACGACGAGCTACACGCGCGTCGGCGGGTTGATGCAGGATATCACTCCCCAGTGGCCTGCAAAGGTGAAGCGTTTTTGCACTGAGGTTATGCCTCCGGCTATAGGCGATCTAGAGAAACTGCTAACACGGAACCGGATTTTTGTCGAGCGCACCAAGGGGATCGGATATTTATCGCACGACGACGCGATCAATTGGGGATGGACGGGGCCGCTGGCTCGGGCGAGCGGCGTTCGCCGCGACTTACGAAAGGACGAACCATATCTTTGCTATGCGGACAACTGGGATGGCAAGGGCAGTTCGGCTGTGCAGTTCAAGGTTCCCATCAGTGACGGCGGCGACTGCTACGCCCGATATTTGATCCGACTCGCGGAAATGCGGGAATCGGTGAAAATCATCCTGCAACTGGCGGACAATATCCCTGACGGACCGGTGGACGTTTTGCCCGAGAGTAAGCAGACGCTTCCGAATAAGGGGGAGGTGTATTTCAGCATTGAGGGTTTGATTCACCATTTCGAGCAGATTATGACCAACCGCGGCCACCAGCCGCCGATCGGTGAGGCGTACGGGGCCAATGAAACCGCGAATGGCGAATTGGGGTTTTACCTCGCCAGTGATGGAGGAAACACGCCGTATAGAGTGCGATGTCGTCCGCCGTCGTTCATCAACTATCAGTGCTTTCCTGAGTTGGTTGTAGGACATCAGATCAGCGACGTGGTCGCGGTGCTTAGTGGGATGAACATCATCGCGGCGGAATTGGATAGGTAGAGAATTACGAGTTACGAGTTACGAAAACCAAGAATCGAAACAAGTGAAGGTGGAGTTGTAAGTCGTAATGGCGTGGGTAACGATTAATCGAAATGAGCCGGTCGTCGATCCGAAGGCCCCGCCGGTGCTAGGTGAGGCGGTGCGGGTGAAGATCCGGTCTTTCTTCGATCGCTACGAGACGAAACGAGCGGTGCTTCTTCCGGCATTGCACATTGTGCAAGACGCACTGGGGCATGTTCCCTGGCAGGCAATGGTGGAAATCGCCGATCTGTTGGAGATTCATCCCTCCGATGTCATCGACACGATTTCTTTCTATACCCACTTTTGGACGCATCCCAAAGGCGAGAAAGTCATCACTGTATGCCGGAGCATCAGTTGCGAGGTCATGGGCGGCGCGGCCGTGTTGGAGGAGTTGAAGAAGCAACTGAAGATCGACGAACACGAGACGACCAAGGACGGCAAGTACAGTCTGGTGACCGAAGAATGTCTGGCCGGTTGCGATAACGCGCCGTGTTTGCTCATCAACGAGAAGCTGCATAAGCACGTCAAGCCGCAGGATGTGGCGAAGCTACTGGCGGAGGCAAACAACGACCGCATCGCCGTACCGCGAAGTGCTTTGTTCGATGCCTCTACGCTCTCGTTTGCTGCGGCCTCGAAGACGAATGGGGCTTTGCTCGGAACTACGTCCGACGTGCGCGAGATGCGTGAGGCCGACTGACGAAGGAATTGCCGATTGCAGATTGCCATACGGAGTGCGGGTGACCGATCCCGTTCACAAGATGAGTGTCGGCAAGTGGCGCCGCCTAATCGGCGCGGCGGCAGTGCTTGTGGTCTTTGCCCTCCTTTGCGAGGCCAAGCTGTGGCGACCCGGCGAAATCTTCACCATCCGCGACAACATCCAGATCGCCGAGGCCCAGGCTTGGTGGCAAGGGCGGCTCGACCTTCCAGAGCGCAAATGGGACTCTGCTCTTTTCAACGGGAGGGTTTACAGTCACTTCCCGCCGATGTTCAGCTTCATTGCCGCGGCGTTCACACCTTGGTTCGGCGGGGTACCGCATTGGGCCGTGGTTCTGATCGTCGTTCTCCCGGTTCCGCTCTTGGCCTACGCGCTGTTCCTCCGCCACACCGATTCGGCCGCCTGGGCGGCAGTTCTTGCGATCGGTTTAATGTTCGGCACGTCGGTCTACCCTGTGCTCGACAAGACGATCCGCGGCGCCGCGCCATACTATGTCAACCACACCCTCGCGGTGCTCGGGCTGCTGATTTTACTCAACGAGTTTTATGGCCGCCGCCGCGCTTGGCCTATGAGTGTGGGGCTTATTATCGCTGCGCTTTCTCGGCAGCTCACGATCGCCTTCGCAATCCCCTTGATATGGTCGGCACGTCGGGGAGAGGCGGGGCGACCCGCGGCCAGAACAATGATGATCGGCGCGGCGACCGTCGCGGCCGTGCTTGGCCTCCCCCTCACGCTCAACACGCTCAAGTTCGGGAATCCGTTGGACTCGGGTTATATGCACATCTACAACGATCGCCCGGAGGACGGCCTTTCGCGCGACGCGCGAACGTACGGATTGTTCTCCGCTCACTACGTTCCGCGAAACCTGTACTACGCGAACATCGGGTTACCCAAGTTGTACCGGATCGAGATCGAAGGGGAGCAGCGCTCGTTCATCCGCCCCAACATTTGGGGCACGGGGATTTGGTGGACGACGCCGTTGTTGTTGTGGGTCTTCGTCGAACTTCGGCGCCTCTGGCGCGACCCCGCCAACCGGGCGCTGTTGCTCGCTGCGCTACTTGCCAACGCGGCACTCTTATTCTTTCACGGTACCGGCTATCATCAGCGCGGGTTCAACAGGTTTTCGCTCGATTACGTGCCGGCGCTTTTGGCTTTGGTCGCCCCGACCTGCTGCGTGGGGTGGCGACGATGGGTGAGTTTGGCGATGATCGGTTGGAGCGTGGTGTACTTTCGGTGGCTGATTTGAGGGAATTGGCGATTTTTCCGCCTGCGGCGGATCGATTGTCGATTGGGAACGGCTACGGATCTTCGGGATTGGCGAATGGCGGTATTTGAACCTGTACTGCTGAGAAACCGAGATGTCGAGGATTCGACGTCGCTTTCGGTGTACGAATCGCGCGGGGGGTACGGGGCGGCGCGGAAGGCGTTGAAGATGACGCCCGTGGAGATCATTGAGGAAGTCAAGAAGGCCAACCTTCGCGGGCGGGGCGGCGCGGGTTTCCCGGCGGGCGTGAAGTGGGGTTTCTTGCCCAAAGATCGGACCCGAACGTTGTTGTGCGTCAATGCCGACGAGTCAGAACCGCCGACGTTCTGCAACCGGGTGTTGATGGAGACCGATCCGCATCAACTGATCGAGGGGACGATCATCGCGGCCTATGCGACGCAGTCGCAGATCGCCTACATCTATATCCGGGTGGAGTTTCACGAGCAGTTCCACATCTTACAACGAGCCGTCGATGAGGCCTACGCGAAGGGCTATCTCGGCAAGCGCATTTTCGGGAGCGACTACTCGTTGGAGTGTTATCTCCATCGCGGCGCGGGGGCGTACGTGTGCGGCGAGGAGACGGGTTTGATCGAGTCGTTGGAGGGAAAGCGCGGCTGGCCGAGGATCAAGCCGCCGTTCCCGGCCGTCGAGGGTTTGTTCCGCCGGCCGACGGTGGTCAACAATGTCGAGACACTCTGCTGCGTGCCGCACATCATCGAGCGCGGGGCCGACTGGTTCACCGGCATCGGTCCGCCGCATAGCACCGGTCCCAAGCTGTTCTGCATCAGCGGGCCGGTGAAGCGGCCCGGTTGCTACGAGGCCCCGATGACCATCACGGTGCGCGACCTGATCGAACGCGAGGACATGGGCGGGGGAATGTTGCCCGGTAAGAAGGTCAAGGCGGTACTGCCCGGCGGGGTGTCGATGGGCATCCTCACCGCCGATGAACTCGACATGAAGATGGATTTCGAAGACCCTCGCAAGTACGCTCTCCTCGGTCTGGGTACGGCCGCCGCGGTGGTCATCGACGACGCCACGGACATGCGGATGGTGCTGCGGAACATGGCCCGGTTTTACGGGACCGAATCGTGCGGTCAGTGCACGCAATGTCGCGAAGGCACGGCCTGGATGCACA
Organism: Phycisphaerae bacterium; assembly: GCA_020056715.1. GTDB lineage: Bacteria > Planctomycetota > Phycisphaerae > UBA1845 > UBA1845 > SBAX01. The sequence continues at coordinate 14,459 of JAGVHG010000074.1, forward strand.
AGATCGCCACGCGGATTGCGATGGGTGCGGGACGGATCGAAGACTTGGACATTCTGCTGGAAACGGCCCGTAACATGGGAATGATGCCGGGGCTGAGCATTTGCGGCCTACCGGACGGGGCGACGTATCCGATCGAAACGATCGTGAATAAGTTCCGCGGCGAATTGGAGGCCGCCATTAGGGCACAAGCTCCAGAGCGTGCGAAGACCGTGTTGAGTGTATTGAATTAGATAAGCCGAAGTAGGAAGTGCCCACTCGATAAAATGCCTAAAATCACGATCGACAATCAGGAAATCGAATGCTGCAATGGCGTTCCCGTCCTCCAGGCCGCACTGGAAGCGGGCCGGGACATTCCCCATTACTGTTATCACCCCGGTTTGTCGGTGGTGGCATCGTGTCGCCTGTGTCTGATGGAAATGATGATGCCCAATCCCAAGACACAAGAGTTGCAGTGGTCGCCCAAGCTGGTTCCCTCCTGCCAGACACCGGTGCGCGACGGGATGGTGGTCCGATTCGACTCCGAACGTGTGCGGCAGAGCCAAGCCACGTGCATGGAGTTTTTCCTACTCAATCATCCGCTGGACTGTCCGGTGTGCGACCAGGCCGGGGAGTGCCATTTGCAGGATTACAGTTTCAAGTTCGGCAAACCGGAATCTCGAATGGTCGATCAGAAACTGGTCAACCCCAAGAAAGACATCGGCCCCAATACGCTGCTGTACCAAGATCGCTGTGTGATGTGTACGCGTTGCGTGCGGTTCACGGACGAGATATCGGGTACGCATGAACTATGTATGGTCAATCGCGGCTCGCGAACGGAGATCGACGTATTCCCCGGTCGGCCGCTTGACAATCCATTGCAGGGTAATGTCGTGGATATCTGTCCGGTCGGATCGTTGCTCGACAAAGACTTCCTATTCAAGCGGCGAGTCTGGGAATTGAAGGGGACGCCGTCGATTTGTCCCGGATGCGCGACGGGATGCGCAATCCGTATCGATCATGCTAATGACAAAGTGTACCGACTGAAACCTCGATTCAATCCCAAGGTTAATCAATGGTGGATGTGCGACGAAGGACGGTTCGGTTTCAAATACGTACACAATAAGAAACGTATCCGGTCGCCGCTCGTTCGGCGGGGTTACGAGACGTTGACTCCGAGCTGGGAAGATATCCCGGAGATCGTTCGCTTTCGACTGGAAGAGCACGTACGCGAAAAGGGAGCGGCGAAGGTCGCGGCCGTACTGTCGCCATTCATGGCATGTGAGGAGGCCTGGCTATTGGCCCGCTTCGTGCGCGAGATCGCCCCACAATCAGTATTAGCAATGGGCCCCGTACCGATGGAGGGGGAAGATCAATTTTTCCCGGTCGGCGCGAAGGGCGACGCCGTGCGCTTCACGATCCTGAAAGAAAAATGCCCGAACCGCCGTGGTGTGGAGATGGTGCTTCACGCTGCGGGTGGAGACATTGTGACGTTTGAGCAGTTCACCGAGCGAAGCGGCAAGGGTGATTTCAGTGCGGCGTGGATTGTTGGTGGCTACCCAAAGCCCTGGGTTGATAAGAATACGGCCAAAATGGGGGCGAACTTCGAGCTATTGGTTCTACAAGATCTGTTCGTGAACGAGCTGATGGCGGGTGCGGCCATTGTTCTGCCGTCGTGTGCGTGGGTTGAGCGTGAGGGCAGTTTCGTCAATGCGGCCGGGTTGATCCAGTCGTTTGAGCGAGCCATTGACCCCCCGGACACCGCGCGGCGCGACGGTCAATACTTATACGAAATCGCCGGCTTGCCGGGCCTATACACTGGCGAGCGGGTTCGCGAACGGATGGCCGAGGCGCTCCCCGCATTCGCGAAGGCGTACGCGGCGCCGGAATTGCCGGTGCATGCTCATTAGACGATCGTGTAATCATGCGTGATTTCATAACCAGTCAGTTCGGCGTGAGCGTCGTCCTGGCATTCATCGTGATCAACGTCCTACTGGGCGCGGTGTCGTACTGCATTTATTTCGAGCGCAAGATCTCGGCCTGGATTCAAGACCGCTGCGGGCCAAATCGCGTCGGTCCCTGGGGCCTCCTGCAACCCATAGCCGACGGCATCAAGTTCCTAGTGAAAGAGGACGTGGTGCCCAATCACGTGGATAAACCGTTGTTTATTTTTGCGCCCGCGGCCATTTTTCTCGTCGCCTTCATTGGATTCGCAGCCATCCCCTGGGGCGGCCAACTGGAATTGGATGGACGCTTGGTGAACATTCAGGTTGCGAACCCCGACATCGGCCTGCTTTACATTCTAGGCGTTGGGTCGATGAGCGTCTATGGCGCGGTCCTGGGCGGGTGGGCGAGCAACAACAAGTACTCTCTCTATGGGGCCATTCGTGCGACAGCCCAGATGCTCAGCTACGACATTCCCATGGGGTTGTGCATTCTCGTTGTCGTTTTAACAATGGGAACATTGCGGCTGGAGGAGATCACGCTTCAGCAAACCGGATATTGGGCTGGGTGGATTCCCCAGTGGAATATTTTCTTACACCCACTGGCGTTCGCCATCCTCTTTATCACCGCCCTGGCCGAGTCCAATCGGACGCCATTCGATCTGGCGGAAGCCGAGCAGGAACTGGTGGGAGGATTTCATACCGAATACAGCGCCCTCAAGTTCGGGATGTTCTTTCTGGCCGAGTACGCGCACATGATTACTGCGAGTGCATTCATCGCCGTTTTGTTCTTAGGTGGTTGGCATCTACCCGGAGTGTCATGGACTCAACCGCAAGCTACGCAGTGGTATGCCGTCCTTGCCAAGATCGTCGTGCTTTCCACGAAGATCATCTTTTTCCTTTTCGTCATGATGTGGATTCGGTGGACGTTGCCGCGGTTTCGCTTCGATCAGTTGATGCGCCTGGCGTGGAAAGGGCTTATTCCGATCACCCTGGCGCTCTTCGTCCTGGCCGCCGCCCTACTATTTTTCGATCGCCAGCGGTCACCTTTGTGGGCGCTTAGCGGCAATTTGGTGATTCTCGTGGTCGCGTTGATCACGGCCTCGTCGTCGCGTCTGCGCGTGACCGGGCGTCAGGTCAATCTTCCGACCATCGCCCCGGCAACCGATTTTGTCCGACTCGGCCGAGTGGAGATGCCCCTATGATTTCCGAGGCCGACATTATTCGCATCGACCAACCGGAGCTGACCGCGTCGGAGCGTATGTACCTGCCGCAGATCGTGGATGGAATGAAAACCACATTGCGGCATCTGGGTAAGAACCTTTTGAAGAACACATTCACGGTGCAGTATCCGGAACAGAAGCGCGATCTGCGTCTTCAGAACTATCGCGGCGTGCACCGGCTGAATCGCGACGAGCAGGGTCGGGTCGCGTGCGTCGCATGTTACATGTGCTCGACGGCGTGCCCCGCGCACTGCATTCATATCGAGGCAGCGGAGTCCCCGTGGCCGGATCGGGAGAAATATCCCGCGAAATTCGACATTGACGAACTGCGCTGCATTTACTGCGGAATGTGCGAAGAGGCGTGCCCGGTCGATGCGATCGAGTTGACGCCGCAGTTCGATTTGGTGGGGCGCACGCGAGAGGGGATGATTCTCGACAAGGAAGAATTGCTGGCCGTGTTTGACCAAACGGCCGCTATGAAGCCGCGTAAAAACCCGCACGTTACGGGCTACGCGGGCACTGGAAGCCGCTCCTGCTCGTGCGAGATTCCTATCTCGCACGTACCGCCGTCGGCCGCAGGAGCATCGGCCCCATGACCTCGACAACCGGGTATGTCCTGTATCTTGTATTCGCACTTGGCGCGGCGGGCCTTTACTACCTGCTTCCGCGAACCGGGGCTTCCAAAACGGCCATCGGCGCGACACTCGGTGTATCGGCCCTTGTGGGACTGTTCGTGCTCTTAGGCGCGCATGGTTCTGCGCAACGCCGTGACGAAGTCTATTTCTACCTATTCGCCGCCACGGCCATTCTAGCGGCGGTACGCGTCATTACTCACCCCAAACCCGTGTATAGCGCCATTTATTTCGTCGCCGTGGTGATTGCAGTGGCCGCACTGCTCTTGTTGCAAGAAGCGGAATTCCTGGCCGTCGCGCTGGTCATTATTTACGCGGGGGCAATCCTGGTGACTTATCTTTTTGTCATAATGTTAGCTCAACAGCCTGGATCACCGATCTACGACCGTCGAACGCGAGAACCGTTTCTGGCGGTGGTAGTCGGCTTCGTTCTCATGGCGATGATCGCCGGACGGGCGGGCGAGCTCCCGGCCCGCGCCGCGGAGAAGGCAATACTCGCCGACGGCGGACGGAATCCGGCGTCGACCGCGTCCCTGCTCACGGGAAACACGATGGCCATTGGAGCGGCGGTGACGACCAAGTATGTCGTGGCACTGGAACTCTCCGGGGTCTTGCTCCTGATCTCCATGGTCGGAGCGATCGCTCTGTCCCGCAAGCAAATCACGTCGGATGTGATTCGTTCTCCCCGCCGCACTTTGGGGCAGATCGGCAAAGAGGTGGAGCCGTTCTAATGACTGAAGCGATGGGATATGTGATCGTCGGCGCCGTGCTGTTCGCCCTGGGGCTGATCGGGTTTCTCACCCGGCGGAACCTTATCGTGATTTTCCTTTCCACGGAAGTCATGTTTCAGGGAGTAGTCGTGAATGCCGCTGCCTTCGCCCGATTTCATCACCACCTGGAAGGGCAGGCGTACGCACTGTTTCTACTGGTGATCGCCGCCGTCGAGGCCGGACTGGCGCTCGGCTTGGTTATGCTCCTTTATCGTCGGAAAGACACGCTCGACGCTGACGCGTGGTCGCAGATGCGCGGGTAAAGAGACCGAATGTCCGCTGAAAACTTGAAACTGTGTAGCCTCGTCGTTCTGCTGGCGCCTCTCGCCGGAGCGATCCTCGCCGGCGCTTTCGGCCAGGTTCTACGCAGTCGGACGCATTGGCCGGCTATTTTCGGCGTCGGCGCGGCATTCACCGCTGCGATTTATATCCTTGTCCATGTTTTCCATGCTCCCGCCGGCTCAACCGGCATCTCCATTCCCATTTACGATTGGATCACAGACGGGACTGGATCATCGTTCAAAGTCGAGTTCCTCATCGATCCTCTTACTGCAGTGATGCTCGTCATCGTGACGGGTATTTCTCTGCTGGTGGTCATTTATTCCCGCGACTATATGCGCGACCACGGCCATCCCGAGCGCGGCTACGAGCGCTTCTTCGCCTTTCTCGCGTTATTCGTGTTCGCGATGTGTGCCCTGGTTTTGTGCGGTAATTTCCTTCTTCTATACCTTGGCTGGGAAGCGGTCGGCCTGTGCAGCTATCTATTGATCGGCTTCTACTACGGGAGACCGGCGGCGGCCGCTGCCGCAAAAAAGGCATTCCTCGTCAACCGCGTCGGGGACTTCGGCTTCGGATTGGGAATCCTGCTGATTTACCTATCCTTCCGAACACTCGACTACAAGCAAGTCTTTTCGTTCGTTGACCAGGGCTTGCTTGCCTCCGGGGAACCCATCTCCCCCGCGCTCATGACCACGATCGCTCTGCTGTTGCTTTGCGGGGCGTGCGGAAAAAGCGCTCAGTTGCCATTACACGTGTGGTTGCCCGATGCAATGGAGGGTCCGTCGCCCGTGTCGGCCCTGATCCACGCGGCCACCATGGTGACGGCGGGCGTTTATATGGTCGCGCGATGCGGTGCAATCTTCACTGCATCAGAAACCGCGATGACAATCGTGGCCGTGATCGGGGCCGTAACGGCGCTCTTTGCGGCAACCATCGCCCTGGTCCAGACGGATATGAAACGGATTTTGGCCTATTCCACGATCAGTCAGTTGGGATACATGTTCCTCGCCTTGGGAGTCTACGCCGCGGACTCCGCGATCTTTCACCTCTTCACCCATGCCTTCTTCAAAGCGTTGCTCTTCCTTGGTGCGGGAAGCGTGATGCACGCGATGGGCGGCGTGATCGACGTTCGCCATTTCAGCGGCTTGCGGCGCGTGCTGCCTTGGACCTACGCGACGTTCGTGATCGGTTCACTGGCCCTGGCCGGGTTTCCGATGTTCAGCGGGTTCTTCAGCAAGGACGAAATCATTCATCACGCACTGGCTGCTCATCCGGTTCTGGGCGGTATGGCTTTACTCACCGCCGCACTCACTGCATTCTATACGTTCCGTATGGTGTTTCTAGCGTTTCACGGTTCGACGCGCGTGCCGGAAGGCGTTCACCCGCACGAATCGGGCGGCTGGATGCTCGCGTCGCTGTGCGTGCTGAGCATCGGCGCCGTGGCCGCGGGGTATGTCGGCGTGGAAGCTACCGGTCGGGCATTCCACCATTTTCTATCGCCGGTATTTGCCGCGACCTTCACTGCCGCTCATCCAACCGAAGCCGCCGCCCACGCGACTTTCTGGAGTGTGTATGGACTGATGATCGTTTCGGGTGGACTTTCCATCGCGGCCATTGTCGCAGCCTACTTCGTTTATGTTCGACAACCTTGGATTCCCGGATTGGTGAAAGCCTCCGCGATTGGCGTTTACCGGTTACTGTGGGGCAAGTACCACGTGGATGAGTTGTACGACCTATCCGTCGTGCAGCCCGCCAGACAAACCGGACGAATCTGCGTGGGCATCGATGATTACTTCGTAGACGGTCTCCTCTGGGTGATTACGGCGGTCCCGCAAGGAATCGCATACTTGCTTCGCGTCATGCAGTCCGGACTGCTTCAAGGCTATGCTTTGAGTATGGTCGCTGGAATCGTGGTGCTTTTACTGTTGGCGCTTTGATGGAAGAGTCTTACGAACTAGTTACGGTGGGTAGTTGGATTCTCACCCTCATTATTTTTTCGCCGCTCGTTGGGGCAGTGTTGTTGATGCTCCCTCCTCGGGGCGACGACGTTTCCGCGCGGCGCAGCGCCTTGTTCTGTTCGCTCGTCACCCTTGGATTAACGGTGATGGCCTTGTCGTTGTTTTACAAAGCCGAGCCGAAAATCCGAGGCGGGGAAACCGACTTCCTATTGACTCATTCCATTCCCTGGATCGTCGGCGATGATCCAGAGACGCCGACGATCGACATCGGCTACCGAGTCGGCGTCGATGGAATTAGCATTTGGCTGGTCCTCCTGACTTCCCTTCTCATGCCGCTGGCAATCTGGTCGAGCTTTTCGAGCATCCGCACTCGCGTTCGGGAATACTATGTACTGCTCTTGCTTCTCCAGGTCGGCCTGCTGGGTGTCTTTTGCGCGATGGACCTGTTGCTGTTCTACGTTTTCTTTGAATTCACTTTGGTTCCCCTGTTCTTCTTGATCGGTATCTGGGGCGGGCCGGAGCGTCGTCGAGCGGCGGGCAAGTTCTTTTTGTATACACTCGCGGGCAGCGTTTTCACGTTCGCGGGCATTGTCTATCTGGCCTATTACAGTTTCACGACCCAAGGCCACATTACCCTCAACATCGAAGAACTGACGCAGATGGGACAGGAAGGATTCCTGCCGCCCAACGTCCAGTGGTGGTTGTTCCTTGCATTCGCCGCTGGATTTGCAATTAAGGTCCCTCTTTTCCCATTTCATACTTGGCTGCCGCTTGCTCACACCGAGGCGCCCACAGCGGGAAGTGTGATTCTCGCGGCTGTCCTGCTCAAATTGGGAACGTATGGGTTTTGCCGGTTAAGCATTCCCATGTTACCCGACGCCGCATTCGCCTTGGCCCCGACGATCGCTGTCTTCGCCATCATCGGGATTATCTACGCCGCATTGGCCGCGTGGGTGCAGACGGACGTGAAGAAGCTCGTCGCCTACTCCTCCGTCTCGCACTTGGGCTTTTGCATGTTGGGGCTGTTCAGCTTGAAGGTGGCCGGGGTGAACGGCGGCGTCCTGTATATGATTAACCACGGTCTCTCGACCGGCGCTCTGTTTGTATTGGTGGGTTGCATCTACGAGCGCTACCACACGCGTAACATCCATGAAATCGGCGGCCTGGCGCGACAGATGCCGTGGCTGGCGTTCTTTTTAATATTCTTTACCCTCAGCAGCATCGGCCTGCCAGGTCTGAACGGGTTCGTGGGCGAGTTCCTGGTGTTACTCGGTGCGGCCACATCGGGCACGACCTTCGACGGTCGCGCCGCCGGTCCGTTGGGATTCGGCTATGTGATTCCCGCTGCCCTCGGAATCATCCTTGGGGCCGTGTACATGCTGTGGATGTGTCAGCGGATTCTCTTCGGACCGGTGATCGAGCCGCCGCACACGCCGGACTTATCGACCGGTCTGACGAAAGACCTCACCCGGCGCGAGATCAGTATTCTCGCTCCGCTCGCCATGTGCTGTGTCTTTATCGGCGTTTACCCCAAACCGATGCTCGACACTTTCGAAGTCGCGGTCAGACAACACATTCTTCGCCAAGGTGCGTCGGATAAAGTTGCGGAAGTAACGGCGGAGGCCCATCCGTGATTTGGAACGACTGGCTCGTCGCGTTGGCCCCGGAGTGGATTCTGCTCGTCGGCGCTTGCCTTTCACTTGCCGTCGGTGTGACGCGAGTCTCGAAGTGGGCATCACCCATCGCCCTGGCGACGGTTGTGGCCGCCTTGATCGTCGCGATTCGCCTCGATGTTCCTCGAAACGGCGACGTGTTACCGGGACTCTGGTTGACCTCGCTCACCTTCTATGTCCGTTGGATCACGCTGGGTCTCGGGTCGCTGATCGTACTCGTCAATTGGCATCAGCCCGCGGCGAACGAGCGCGGCGAGTACATGTCGATGATCCTCTTTTCGCTGCTCGGCGTGTTGCTCACTGCGTCGGCCAACGATCTGGTCGTGCTCTTCCTGGCCATCGAGCTGGTCAGCATTCCCACGTACGTGCTGGTCGCCTTGAGCCGTGAGGACGCCCGCGCCTCGGAGGCGGCGGTGAAGTACTTCTTCCTCGGCGCACTCTCTGCGGCCATCCTCGCATACGGCATCAGCTTCCTCTACGGCGCGGCGGGCACGACGACCATTCACCGTCTAGTCGGCGATACCGTACAATCGACTCTACGAACCAACGGCGCGATCGGCGTCCCGATGCTGATCGGTCTGATCCTCGTGTTCGCCGGGCTGTCGTTCAAAGTGGCGGCGGTCCCGTTTCACGCTTACGCCGCAGACGTGTACGAAGGTGCGGCCTCTCCCGTCACCGGCATGCTCGGGTTCGTGCCCAAGCTCGCGGGCTTCGTGGCCCTGTGCAAAATCCTCACCGCCCTCGATTGGAACCTTCCGTCCGAAGTGAATTGGATGCTGTGGATCGTCGCTGCGGCGACCATGACCGTAGGCAACGTCCTGGCGCTTCTTCAAAAGAACGTGAAGCGAATGCTGGCCTATTCGAGCATCGCCCACACCGGGTACATGTTGATCGCGGTCCTGGTCGGGCCGGTGGCAGGGCAGGGGCCGATGCGCGACGGCGTGGCGGCCTTGCTGTTCTACATCGTGGTCTACGGGGCGATGAACCTCGGGGCCTTCGCCTTGCTTGCCTGCTTCAAGACAAACGGCCGCGACGTGGAAACGCTGGACGATCTCGGTGGGCTTGCCCGCCGCGCGCCAGCATCCGCGCTGGCCTTGGCGATCTGTATCTTCAGCTTGATGGGATTCCCGCCGACGGCCGGGTTTCTGGGCAAGCTGTATATCTTCAGCAGCGCGTTTTCCCTACAGCCGAACCATCCGATGCACGGGCCGCTCATCGCGTTGGCGATCATCGGAGTGGCGAACACCGTTATCGGCGCGGCCTATTACCTGCGGATCGTCGCCGCCGTGTACATGGGCGGCGAAACGGATACGGCCACGCCCGTGGGCGGTCGCCCGGTTCGCTGGGGCCTGGCATTGTGCAGCCTTCCCCTGTTAGTCTTGTTTGCTTGGCCCACGGGCCTTACTACACAGGTCCGTACTGCGACGACCATCCTCCATCATTCGATCCGAACCGGGAGTAGGAGGGTGGCGGCCGCGATCGACAGTGTTCGCACCGCGCCGACCGACGTCGCGCCCGCCACAGTAAGCCAGGCAGCCGCTACCTATGAACATCACGCTAATCCGTGAGCAAGTCCGCAAAGTGGACGAGCTGGCGATTCACCGTTACGGCATCGCCGGTCTGGTGCTGATGGAGAACGCGGGGCGAAACGCGGCCGCGGTCATCGACCGAGCCTACGGCCCCAACGGACGGGCATTCATCTTCTGCGGGACCGGCAACAACGGCGGCGACGGCTGTGTCATCGCCCGGCACTTACACAACGCCGGGTGGTCCGTACGAGTGGTACTCGCCGGTGATGTGTCTCGAATGACACCCGACGCTTCGGCGAACTATCGGATTATCGAAGCGATGAGGCTAGCGCCCATTTTCGTGGTTGATGCGGTGACGCAACAGGCCGCGGCATCGTCGATCACCCCGCAAGAGATTGTCATAGACGCCCTGCTTGGAACGGGTTTCAGCGGAGAAGTACGAAGTCCCTTTGCCGAATTGATCCACGCGATCAACGCAGCAAGCAAGCGCGCCGTCGTGGCCGTGGACCTGCCCTCGGGATTGGACTGCGATACTGGGACACCCGGTCGATCAACGATCCGCGCCGACCTGACCATCACTTTTGTCGCCCGAAAACGAGGGTTCGATTCGCAAGAGGCCGTCCCGTACCTTGGACGCATCGAGGTCGCCGATATCGGCGCACCACGCGAACTCTTGGCGGAGGTCGCTGCGGGGCTTACGTGATGCCGCGAATCATGCACCGGAAAGCTATTTTACGTTCGGTTGCCGTCTTCGCGACGGCGCTTGCAACGTGCGCGCCTGCGCAAGTTTCTCCGGAAAGAACGGAGATCGCTCGGCTACTCGCCCTGGGCGGTGAACGCTTTTCGGTCCACCGCACCGATCACTTCCTGATCGCGTCGGACGGCGACGAAGGTATCGTGAATCCGCTGGCCGACCGGCTCGAAGCCACGTACCAGGCCGTAGTGCGGTTCGGCGATGACATGAAGCTCCCCATCCATCCTCCGCCCGAGCCGCTTCCCGTGCTTCTGTTCAATCGCCATTCGGACTTCGAAAGGTACGCTGGCGCAGTCGGTTTTAAGGATCCGGCAGCGCCCGGTTTCTACCATCCGCGAAACAACACGGCCGCCTTCTGCAACGTCCTCGACCTCCCCCAACTTCGTGACATCTCGCAGCGGATCGAACAAGCCGAGGCGCCGGAGCGCATCATTGACTGGCGATCCCAACGCGACGCGATCGTGGAAACTTTCAACCACTTGGTGATTCAGCACGAGGCCGCCCATCAGGTACTATTCAACATCGGTGTGTTGTCCCGCGACGCCGACAATCCTGACTGGTTGGTCGAGGGTCTGGCGTGCCAATTCGAAGTCCCCTCACGTGACGCAGTGAATCAAATGCGCCTCGCCGACTTCCGCGAAGCGATAGCCGCTTCCCCCGGAGCAGTCACCGCTGCGGCGTCCGCTGCGTCAGCACTCAAGTCCGATAATCGGCTCCTTTCGCTAGCTGATCTTATCGCCGACGATGAGTTCAACGTGGCGGACGAATCCAAACGCACGTTTCGCTACGCTCAGGCCTGGGCACTGGTGGATCATTTGAATCGCACACGCGGCGAAGCGCTCGCCTCTTATTTGCGGCGTATCGCTGCACAAAAGTCCAACGAGCGTGCCAATCGGCAGCACCGGATCACCGAATTCCAATCCGTGTTTGGAACGCTGGATCAGGCGTTTGAACGACTTTGGATCGAATCCGTCCTTAATCTACCGTTCGATCCGCGTCAGGCCGGGCGATAGCTCGTGGGTGGCAGTACCTGTTCTGCGTACCCAACCGGCGGCTAACCAGATTTAACGGTGGCGCACCAATTTGTCTGTAAACGAGGTTTGGGACGACTCGCGATTTCACTTTTTATGCACTTTCTGCGAGGGGTGCAATGGTGGCCCTTACGGCTTCCAGTTTTTCCAGGATGTAGGAACTCACGTCGACCCC
>JAGVHG010000050.1 GCA_020056715.1 Phycisphaerae bacterium
CGGAAACAGCGTCAGGTCCGTGTCCAGCATGACGGAGATCGGCGTTTGAGAGAACGCCAGCGAGCCGACGGCATAAAAATCAAACAGCAACTTGTCGAAGGCGAAGTCGTATTCAGCGCCGTCCATCGACAGTTCGCCGGCCGTGGCATCGGTCTGGGCGCCCAGGGCCGCCGCTACCGCTTGGAAGGCATAGGTATTGTATTCCCACGCCGAGCGGTTCGCGTAGTTCACGATATCAACGGAGCCGGAGAGATGGTTCCAACTGATCTCGTTCCCAGCACTGTCCACGGCAAACGCGACGGCGTAGCCGCGAAGAACGCGGTCGCCAGCCACTCCATCCGGAGCAGGACGGCCCGGCGGGGTACCCGGATCCAAGATCCCAAACGGCTGGCATCCCAGGGGAAGACCGCTCGCCATCGACATATAGTTCGACTCGTCATGGGTCAGGTAAGTCACGCAGTCCACCCGATTGCAGCAGGGGTGCGCGCGTTCGATGAGTCCGCCCGTACTGTCTAGGACCGCCGCGAGCGGGGCGTCGCCGTTAATGAAATACCACTGCACGTACACGTCGCCCGGATAATCATTGACGATCGTCAGGAACGTGTCCTGGTTGAGCGTTCCGGCTGCATCCCAGCGGAGCTCAATCTTGGAATAATAAAGAAGGCTCCCCTTCTTGCTCGCGCTGACGCGGTTGTCGGCTGAGGCCAAAGTCGTTCCCACCAACACCACCGCGACCATCGCGAGTAGTCCACAACGTTTGCTGTTCATTCTGTTCATTTCTGTTCCTCCAAAAACTTTCTCGCGGGGCATCGCCGGTTCTACCGGTCGCCCCCCATTGTCCGTGCTCGACACGCGTCCACGCGTGCCACAATACTGCCGTTCTGGAATCGAGCCGCGTGCCCTTCGACGCCGACTCACTAACACTTACTACCTTACGACTCATTGATTTATGCTGCGATATACCCCTCCTTTCCAACGCGACCTACGCTGCAAACAATGCCAACACTTCCGCCTCACGACAGGAGTCAAAATTCAGTCCGTGCCCGCCCCAAAACCATCAGGCGCTGCCGACGTTCTCGTAGCAACTAGCAACCCATGTGCCAGCCTTGTCCGGATAACGATGCGCGCCACATGCTTCGCACATCCTACTTTGGTAGACGCGTGACAAGAGACAACGGCAACACCACGTCACCTTCACTGCGTCATTCTGGGGTAGCATAGTAATCGAGGCTTCTCTAACTTGCAAGAGCAAAACTCGCCCAAATTAGCTTTTTTTTCGTAACATAATCGCCCGGTTATGCCGTAGGATGGAGCAATGTACGGACAAAGTCCGCCACCAAAGCATGGTGCCACGCTAGATGCCCGTCCGATAATAGGATGTTGCCGCACAAAGTGGGATCACTCGAAGCGTTTCTCGACTCAATAGCCTGCATATTATCGCACTACTAAACGTGCGAGATTGTAAGGACCTTGCGTTGCTGGCACTTCCGCGCTAGGATAAGAGCGTTGTACGATGCAGGCACGCTTGCCGGGCGTACTGATAAGCTGCCTTTGGCGCAATTAACTTTGGGGGGGTATGGAAAAATGCAGGGTGGTAGATTTCGGGGTATGCGCGAACGGCCAAAGACGCGCCGGCGCGTGGCCCCACACATTTCCGCCATCGTAGGGAGCGCGCTACTCGGGCTTGCAATCATCGGGTCGTCCGACCGGATGGGCGTTCGGGCCGCAGTTGACGACGGATCGGCGGGCGGAATCGTTGCCGCGGAAGCCGCAACGGCAACCCTTCCCGTCGGTACGCGGTGGCTTCTTGTCAGCACCTTTCAATGCTTCGTCGCCGGCTGTGAGTTTGAGAACGCCGTCCTGCGGTACGACGGCGTGACCGGTGCTTATCTCGGCGTGCACATTTCGAACATTGCGGCGCCATACGGGATGGCCTTGAAGGCGAAGAATGAAACCTTGCTCGTCGTCAGCCGCGCCGACAATTGCGTCTACGAGTACGACGCGCTTAACGGGATGCTCATTCGCCGTCTCATCTCCGCGGGCCCGGAAGGTTTGAATTCTCCGCAGAATGTTCTGATCACAAGCGACGGTAATATTCTAGTAACCAGCACGCAGACCGCGTCCAGCTTCGACAAGTTCAACGGTCTTTTGAAGTTTAGCGGCCAGACCGGCGGGTTTCTTGCACCGTTCGTGGATGGTGGGTCGGTGCTCGCCGAGACCTGTGCCCATCCGCGTTGTCTTCGCGGCCCCAACGGCTTGGCCTTGGGCGTCAATGGCCACGTCTATGCAGCCAGCTTCATCAACAATCAGGTCCTTGAGTACGACGCGACCAACGGCGCGTACATCAATGTTTTCGACTCCGGAAATCTAATAGGGCCCATTGGGCTCCTTTTGCGGCCGCCGGGGACCGTTCGCGCGGGAAACCTATTGGTTACCACCCAGTATCCGAATTCGGCGATCCCAAACGACGACATGGTGATCGAATTCGACAAGGACACCCACGAAGTCATCACCAATCCGCTCGGTGGAGTGCTGGTCCAGCCCCTGACCCGGCCCGGGCCTCTCGCGTGGCATTCTGACGGGAGCCTTTTGATCGCCGAGCGCATGGGCGAGCTTCCCCCCATCTACAGCGACCGGATTGTGAAGCGTGACGCCTATACGGGCGCCTATCTAGGGCCGTTCACGCCGCCGGGCGACACGCACTTACACTTCGCCACTGCGATGTTCGAGATCGCCTTCGGCTTTGCCAGCGACGACACGACCTCGGACGGGGACGTAGACCTGGCCGATTTCGCGGCCTTCCAGCGATGCTACGGCGCCGCTCCTACGTCGGAATGCCTAAGCGCCTTTGATGACAATCGCAGCGCCGCGATCGGCGACGCAGATTTTTTGGCGTTCCTCCACAATTTCCACGGGCCTCGCCGTCCCTGTTCCAGCGCGGCTCAGTGCACCGACGGCAATGCCTGCTCGGCGGATGCGTGCGTCAACAACGTATGCGTTTACTCGGATGTCGCGAACGGGACATCCTGTGCGGACTCCCTCTTTTGCAACGGCTCGGAGACTTGCCGGGCCGGGCTATGCCGGGGAACGCTCGCCTGCGTCGATCTGGCGCACTGTGATGAGACAAGTGACCGCTGCCTTGCCTGCCTGACGAATGCGGAGTGCAACGACGGCAATCCCTGCACCACCGACACGTGCGTCCTGGGAGCGTGCAATCACAGCAACAACACCGCGGCTTGCGACGATGGCAACCTCTGCACGGTTTCAGATCACTGCGTAAACGGGTCATGCGTCGGCGGTGGGCCGCGAACGTGCAACGACAGTAAGGTGTGCACTGACGATTCCTGCGACCCGATCTACGGCTGTCTTTTCGTGGATAACCTGGCCCCCTGCAACGACAACGATGCCTGCACGCTGATCGATTTTTGCCTCGGAGGCACCTGCCGACACGGTTCACCTCGGAACTGCAACGACCAAAATCCCTGCACCACGGACAGTTGCGATCCCGTATACGCTTGCCGCAACATAAATAACACCATTGCATGCGACGACGGAAGCCTTTGCACGACCGGCGACGTGTGCAGCGGCGGCAGTTGTCGGGGAGCACCGCTGAACTGCGGCGACAGCGTGATCTGCACGGCGGATACTTGTGCCGGAGGGGTCTGTTCGCATACACCGAGAAACGAAAACTGCGACAACGGTTTGTTCTGCGACGGTCAGGAGATTTGCGACCCGTTGCTGGATTGCCGGTTCGGTACGCCGCCCAATTGTGATGACCACGTCGACTGCACCGTCGACGGTTGCGATGATAAGTTCGCTACCTGCACCCACACGCCGAACAACGCCTTCTGCGACGACGGCAATCCATGCACGAACGATTCGTGCGATCCCGTTCTGGGGTGCCGGCATACCAACAACGGCAACCTGTGCAATGACGGCAACGCCTGCACACAGACCGACACCTGCCAGGCCGGTACTTGCGTGGGGAGTAATCCCATCGTCTGTACCACTTCGGACCAGTGCCATGACGCGGGTACGTGTAACCCAGCCACGGGGCTGTGCTCAAACCCTGAATCGCCCAACGGTACGGCCTGCGATGACGGCGACC
>JAGVHG010000201.1 GCA_020056715.1 Phycisphaerae bacterium
CCCACCGCAAGCGAACGATCCGGCGTTTACACGAACATGGTATCACGCTGAAGGATGCACGCATTTGTTATTGGCCAAGAATGTAGCGTAGTAGTATTAGGCGACTTCTGCCAAAAATACATGGTGCGCCGCAGGCACGAATGGCGCGAGAAGACTCGCCGTCAAATAGAAGACCTGTGCAACCGGGCCACTGCCTATTTCGGCGAAGGCGCGGCATTGCAGTTGATCACTGCCGACCGTGCCTCTCAGTTCTGGGCACAGGCTCGGATGCTTCGTGAGGGATCCGAGGGCCATGAGTTGAGTCGATTTTCTCGCAACCGCATTCTTCGTGACGCCAAGACGATGTTCAAGTACGCCGTGGAATGGGGCCATTTGTCAGCGAACCCGTTTGCGCGAATCAAGCTTCTCCGCGTAGGCAAACACTCGCAGCGCAGGTGGCACTTCATCAAGCCTGCAGAGTATCTGGCGCTGCTGAAAGCGGCGCCAAATCTTCGTTGGAAAGTCATCTATGCCTTGGCATACACTTCTGCGGCTCGATGCGGTGAGCTATTCAACCTCATGGAGTCCAGCCTCGATCTTCGACGGGGCCGCTTGCTCATCCGGAACCGGGCCGAGACCGCGGATGTTCCTCCATTCACCGTGAAGGATCACGAGGAGCGCGAGATTCCGCTTCCCCGCCACACTATCAAGCTGGTAGCGGGCTGGTTGCGGACCCGCCCCAGGGGTTCGCCTTTGATTCTGCTGACTCCAGCACGCTTCAAGCGGGTGCAGGTTCGCTGGCAGGAGTGCGCCAGAGCAGGGAAGCCGTGGGTGAACGACTTTCTTGAAAACAACGTTCTGACCACGATCCGACGTCACGCTGGCTGGGCTGGCTTAAAGCTTGACGGCCAACTGACGATGCACGCGTTCCGCAAGTCATGCGGTCAGAACTGGGCGAACCATCTGCCGATGAATGTGGTCAAAGAGTTGATGGGTCATGCGGACATCAGCACGACGGCCGAGTTCTACAGCACCGTCACCGAGGAGTACGAGGCTCACGTACAGTGGGTGACGCAAGCCATCACACTGGGCGTATCGCGCATGAAAACTGACGCCAGACTGACGCCGGCGCTCGAAAACGGCCCAAAACGGAAAGCGATCTGATGACCGCCTTCGACCTGACTCACGCCTACACAAGTACTTCCGCAAAAAGCCACCGGTCGGACTCGAACCGACGACCTGCGGTTTACAAAACCGCTGCTCTGCCAACTGAGCTACGGTGGCAACCTATTGTATTATGATTACTTACATCTATTATACAGAGAACATAAACACAGACGACAACCTTGACGACAACCAGCGGGCCGGGTAGCCTGTTCAAGTAGGTTCGATTGAGTAGGTTGTCATGGGTCGTCGTCATGGTCCATCCAGCGCGAAAGAAACCCGCTATGCCGCGTGCGTCATTCCCGCTGACCGCGCATCCCAACGGCCAGTGGTGCAAGAAGATCCGCGGCAAGGTGCACTTCTTCGGCGTGTGGTTAGATCCCGATGCCGCTCTGGCGAACTAGCTACGCGTCGCGGCTGACATTCACGCGGGTCGCACCCCTTCGAACCTATCCAGCTTTGAGTTGACGGTCAAGAAACTCGGTAACGAGTTTCTGGTGTACCAAATGGAACGCGTCTCGTCGGGACAAATCGGTGCCCGCTGGTTCGAGGATTGTCGGCGGATCGTGCGACACTTCGCGAAAAGCGTCGGCGTATCGCGCCCCGTCACTTCGCTCGCGGCGGCTGATTTTCAACGATATCGTCGGCTGCTTGTCACGGAGGGTTTGCGCGGTTCGCGAGGGCTGGGGGTCCACGCCCTGACGCGTACGATTACCGTCGTGCGCGGGCTCTTCAAGTGGGCAGTGGATACGGGGTTGGTGGAGCGGGCGCCGCGCTGGGGAAGGGCGTTTATCAAGCCCAGTGCCGCGGATGTACGGCGGAGCAGGGCGGCGGGTGAGCGTGAGAACGGGAAACGGATGTTCACCGCCGCCAAAGTCCGCTCGCTCATCGAATCAGCCGAGCCGGCAATAAAAGCCGCCATTCTGTTGGGGATCAATGGTGGCTTCGGAAACACGGATTGCGCGGCCCTTTCACGCGCCGCCGTGAATCTGAAGGGATGCGTCATCGACTTTGAGCGTCCCAAAACCGGTGTGCGTCGCATCGTGCCTCTTTGGCCCGAAACCGTTGCGGGGCTTAAGGTCGTGCTGGCGACGGAATCACCTCTTCCGACGCCCGGTGCAGAGACGCGGGTCGTGTTTCACAGCGAGTCGGGGCTGCCGTTGGTGCGGCAGATTGTGAAGCGCGGGAAGAACGACGAAATCGAGAAGGTAACGTACATTGACCGGCTTGGAGATTGGTTCGACGATCTACTCGTCGAGAAGAAGCTGAAACGCCGGCGAGTGGGCTTTTACACGCTACGTCATACGTTCCGTACCTGGGCGGACGAAACGAACGATCAGCACGCGATCCATCTCGTCATGGGGCACGCGATCCCAGGAATGAGTGGTATCTACATCGAAGAAATCGGCATGAAGCGGTTGCGGAGGGTTGTTAATCACGTCCGCAGGAAGCTGTGGCCAGGGGCCAATGGCGAGAAGGTGCTTTGCGACCACACGGGCAACTCATTATCCGATGAAGTCAATCCCAGATCGTAGTGCAGGTCTGTGACGGCTTTCGCGGACAGGCTCACGCGGCAGGCGCACAGAGCGCACTAGTCTCTTATGAGCGAAATCATGTGCGATTCGGCAACGATTTTGTCATGGAGGATTGAATCCAGCGAGGGCCGGGAGGACGACGGCGGCGTGGAGTCGCAGAGCGCAGGCGGTGACGGTTTGGCCGAGCGTGGTGATGTAGTACTTGTAGGTTCGACCGATCTTTTTGACGATTCCATGCAGGCGGAGTCGTTTGAGGAGACGGGATACCTGCCCGCCGGTCTTGTCGAGCAGGGG
>JAGVHG010000169.1 GCA_020056715.1 Phycisphaerae bacterium
GGGTTTCAGGACGCACTCTAAACCGATCAAGCATCTTGGCGGCGGTTTTGGGCATCGCCTTGGTCCTTAGTGGTTGCAGCGATCCTCGGTTCAAACAGAAGCAGGCGATTCGCGACGCGCGGATCAAGCACTATCTGGACGACTACGCCGCCCACGACGCCGCGGGCGTCGACCGGATGCGTCAGACGGTCGATCTCGACAGAACGCTAGCCGAGTGGCGCGCCGAGAACCTAACGCGCACGTGCGGCCTGGTCCGGACGCTCCACGAGCGCGACGTACGAAGATGGAAAGAGGAAGAGCCGCTCCGTAAAGCACGCATCGAGGCCCTTCTCCGCGGCAAGCCCGACGAAATCGACGACACCTACGCCAAAATGGTGTACTGACGAAACCCCTCTCCCCTTAAGGGGATAGGGGGCTATCCGGCGCAGTCGTGACTCCTTTGCGCCGTCCATCAGAATAGCTATAGTGGTCCTCGATGAACGCTCCCGCGACCGTCGAGGCTCGGACTGACCAAGGCGGGAGGTCCGAGACCTGGACCATCAGGAGGTTGCTCTCCTGGACGAGCGACTATTTCGGTCGTCACCAGGTCATCGACGCCCGACTGGCGAGCGAGGTGTTGCTTGCCCACGCGGCCCAATGCCGCCGAATCGATCTCTATACCCGATTCGACTCCATCCTCGAACCCGAGCGCGTCGAATGCTTTCGCGGTTGGGTACGCCGCGCCTCGGCCCATGAGCCGATCGCCTACCTTGTCGGCCAAAAAGAGTTTTTTTCACTCTCCTTCAAGGTCACTCCGGACGTTCTGATCCCTCGTGCCGAGACGGAAACACTCGTCGAATGCGTCCTCGACCACTGCGGTAAGGCCGGACTGACTCATCCGCAACTGCTCGACCTGGGCACCGGCAGCGGTTGTCTTGCCATCGCCGCGCTGGTGCATCTCCCGGCCGCGACGGCGGTGGCGACGGACGTATCCGCCGCGGCGCTGGAAGTCGCGCGATTCAATGCCGCTCGACACGGCGTAAGCGACCGATTGACTTTCGTCGAAGCTGATCGGCTCGCGTTGCCTGCGGAGGTCGTTCCCGAAGGCGGGTTCGATATTCTGATGTGCAATCCGCCGTATATCCCGGCCTCCACAATGGATAAACTGGATGCGGCCGTGCGTGACTATGAGCCGTCCCTGGCGCTCACCGACGGTGCGGAAGGATTGTCCTTTTATCGCACCATTGCCGCGGATGGTGCGGAGTTGCTCGCCGCCGACGCGATGATCTTCGTTGAGATCGGCGACGGTCAGGCGCAGGCGGTCGTCGAAGTCATGACCGCCGCCGGCAACTTTGAACATCGACAAACCCGCAAGGATCGCGTCGTCGGCCAAGAGCGAGTGCTCGCATTCACGATGAAACGAGCCGCGGACGGCTCAGATGGGAAAGGATAAACCGTGCAGCTATTTGAAATCGTCGGCGGGACTCGGCTCAAGGGCAAGGTGGATATCAGCGGGGCGAAAAACGCCGCTCTGCCGATCATGGCCGCATCTATTCTCGTAGACGGCGAGTCGGTCCTGCAAAACGTCCCCGACCTCGCCGACGTACGGCAGATGCAGACCCTGCTCGCCCGGCTGGGGGTCAAGTCCGAACGCGACGCGTCCGGGGCGATGCACCTTCGCGTCGAGGACGAGATGAACGCCCACGCCGAGTACGAGCTGGTCAGCAAGATGCGGGCCAGCGTCTGCGTGATGGGGCCACTGTTGGCCAAACGCCGCCGGGCGCAGGTTTCCATGCCCGGCGGGTGCGCTATCGGGGACCGTCCCATCGACTTGCACATTCTGGGATTACAATCCTTCGGCGCTGACTTCGAACTGCTCAACGGAGACGTCCTCCTGCGGGCCAAGAAGCTGAAGGGCAGCGAGGTGTTTCTCGGCGGTCCGTTCGGCTCATCGGTGACGGCGACGGCCAACGTCATGATGGCCGCCACCCTCGCCGAGGGTCGGACGGTCATCGCCTCCGCCGCCTGCGAACCCGAAGTCGTCGACCTCGCTAACTACCTCAACGCCTGCGGGGCGAGAGTCACCGGGCAGGGCACCCCCGAGATCAACGTCGAAGGCGTCGAATCATTGCACGGCGCCGAGCACCGCATCATTCCCGACCGCATCGAGGCCGGTACCTTTATGATGGCCGCCGCCATCACCAACGGCGACCTCGAACTCCAAGGGGCGAGAATGGAGCATATGCGGGCACTCGTCGACCGCTTACGCCGCGTCGGCGTGGTCATCGAGCGCGGCGAGAAGGGTCTCGCCGTCTCCTCCTCGAGGCGGTTGGAGCCGGTAGTAATCACGACACAACCGTATCCGGGCTTCCCCACCGATCTCCAAGCCCAGGCGATGGCCTTGCTCTGTCTGGCCGACGGAAACAGCGTCATTACCGAGAAAATATATCCGGACCGCTTCCTGCACGTGGGCGAACTGAACCGCATGGGCGCTCAGCTCCGCAAGGAAGGCCCCACGGTTATCATCGAGGGCGTCAAGCGACTGGTCGGCGCCCCGGTCATGGCCTCGGACCTCCGCGCCTCCGCCGCCTTAATCCTCGCCGGCCTGGTCGCCAAGGGCACCACGTACGTCCATCGGGCCTACCACATCGACCGCGGTTATGAGGCCATCGA
>JAGVHG010000107.1 GCA_020056715.1 Phycisphaerae bacterium
CGATCGTGGATCGGCCGTAGGACATCGTTGGGTTGCGTGGTGAGAAGCGCACAGGAATCTATAGGCAAGCCGTCCTCTCCCTCCCAATGCTCCCACAATCCCGCGAAGGCGAAGGGAGTGTCGTCGCGCATCCGGATATAAAACGGTTGCTTGCGGCGCGGCTCTTTTTTCCATTCATAGAATCCATCTGAAACGATCAGACATCGACGAAGCCGGAAGGCCGAACGAAACGCCGGCTTTTCCGCGACCGTCTCCGCTCGTGCATTGATCATCCGGTTGCCGACGGCAGGATCCTTCGCCCACCCTGGTATCAGACCCCAGCGAAGGGTACGGAATTCCCTTGTGGATCGTTTGGAAGTCATAAGAATCGCCGGCGCGGGCTGGGTCGGGGCGATGTTGTACCGAGGTGATAGCTCCGGTACGGCGGCAAGCTCGAAGAACTCGGCCAGGATTTCCGGTCCCGTCGCTAGCGTAAACCGTCCGCACATGGCCGAATCCTAACCGCGGAGAACGAGCGGCAAAACGGCTGGGCAGGCACGTGCCGGCTCGCTACAATCCGTCCTCCGCGATGGAACGCAACGGCGTTTGGGGTTCGTACACCCCTCTCGCGGCGACGGGAAGAACAACCAAAGGAGATGTAAGTTGCGAAGCTCAGTTCGTCTCGCCTTTCTGTTTGTCGGCGTCGGGTCGCTTCCGGCCTCGGCACAAGATACCCCGGTCGCCTTCACCGGGGCGACGATCGTCCCTATTGCGGGTAATCCGATCGAGAACGGCGCGATGGTTGTGCATCGGGGAAAGATCACGGCCGTCGGAGCCTCGAGCGCAGTGTCGATTCCCGCTGACGCCCTGCGGATCGATGCCACCGGCAAGGTCATAATGCCCGGTCTGGTGGACACGCATAGCCACATCGGGGGAATCGGCGGGGCCGACTCCTCCGCCCCGATCCAGGCCGACATCCGCATCTATGACTCGCTCAATGTGCGCGACTCCGGCTTCAAGCGGGCTCTCGCCGGCGGGCTGACCACGCTCAACATCATGCCCGGCTCGGGGCACCTGCTCAGCGGGCAGACGGTATACGTCAAACTCCGACAGGCGGAGACCATCGAGGATATTTTCATTCGCGACGTCGACGGGAATCCGCTCGGCGGGATGAAGATGGCCAACGGCACCAACTCCATGAGCGAAAAGCCCTTCCCGGAAACGCGAAGTAAATCGGCGGCGCTGGTGCGCGAGCAGTACATCAAGGCTCAGGAGTATCGCGACAAGATCGTCCGGGCGGCGGGTGATCCAACGAAGCTTCCCGCACGCGACCTGGCGATGGAAGGGCTGGTCGAGGTCCTCGAACGCAAGCGGATCGTCCATCATCACACCCATCGGCACGACGACATTATCACCGTGCTGCGGCTGGCCAAGGAATTCAACTTCCGCGTCGTGCTGCACCATGTCAGCGAAGGGTGGAAGGTGGCCGACGAGATCGCTAAGGCCGGTGTGCCGTGTTCGGTGATCGTCGTGGACAGCCCCGGCGGCAAGCTGGAGGCCTCCGAAATGACCTTCAAAACCGGCGCCGTGTTGGAAAAAGCCGGTGCCTTGGTCGCGTTCCACACCGATGATTGGATCACCGATTCACGCGTTTTCTTCCGCAGCGCCGCATTGGCCGTGCGCGCTGGTATGACGCGAGATGGGGCGCTGAAAGCATTAACCATTGCGGGGGCGAAAATGCTCGACTTGGATGCCCGTATCGGCTCGCTCGAGGTCGGCAAGGACGCCGACTTTATCATCCTCAACGGCGATCCGCTCAGCGTCTACACGAAGGTCGTCGAAACTTGGGTGGAAGGTCGAAAGCGGTTCGACCGCAGCGATCCGAAAGACCTTCTTTATGCCGTCGGCGGGTATGGGGCGGGGCGCGATCAGTCGCCCTATATGTGTTGCTTTGACCATCCGGAGGACGGGCAATGAGGTTTTTTTCAAGTGCCATAGTGCTGACATTCGCGGCGTTACTTTCGGGTGGACCGAGCGCCGATGCGCAGATCGCAGTACAAGGCAAGAAGGTCCACACCATGGCCGGGCCGCCGATCGAGAATGGGGTGGTGCTTATCCGCGACGGCAAGATCGCCATGGTCGGCAAGGCCGACACCGTCACCATCCCCGACGGCTACCGCGTCCTTCGCGCCGAGGTCGTGACTCCGGGCCTGATCGACGCCCATAGCACTGTGGGGTTCAGCGGTATCTTCAACCACCCCCACGATCAAGACCAGTTGGAGCACTCCGCGCCGATCCAACCCGAACTTCGGGCCATCGACGCCTACAACGCCCGCGAAAAGCTCGTCGAATGGGTGCGGGGCTTCGGGATCACCACGGTGCATACCGGCCACGCTCCGGGCGAACTCATCTCCGGACAAACGACCATCGTGAAGACTTGGGGCGACACGATCGAGGAAGCGGTCGTCGTCGAAACCGCCGCCGTCGCCGCCACGCTCAGTCCGCTGGCGCAAAAGGGCGACAAAGGAAAATCGCCCGGCACGCGGGGTAAGATGATGGCCATGCTACGGGCCGAACTTATCAAGGCCCAGGAGTATGTAAAGAAGCGCGACACCGCCGAGGCGGATAAGAAACCCGACCGCAACCTTGGCCTCGAAGTCCTCGTCCGCGTCCTCAATCGGGAACTGCCCCTGATGGTCACCGCGAACCGCGCTCAGGACATCACAAGCACCCTGCGACTCGCCAAGGAGTTCAACATCAAGCTCATTCTTGACGGGGCCGCGGAAAGCTATCTCCTGATCGACGAAATCAAGTCGGTGGGGATACCCGTGATCATCCACCCCTCCATGCAGCGGGCGTACGGCGAGATGGAAAACCTCAGCTTCGAGACGGCGTCGAAGCTCCACCAAGCCGGCATCCTCGTGGCCATGCAGAGCGGTTACGAGGGGTATGTGCCCAAGACGCGTGTGGTGCTCTTGGAAGCCGCGCTTGCCGCGGCTAACGGACTGACCTTCGATCAGGCCCTAGCGACGATCACCATCGACGCCGCGAAGATCCTCGGCGTCGATGCCCGCGTCGGCTCAGTAGAACCGGGCAAGGACGGCGACCTCGCCCTCTACGACGGAGACCCCTTCGAGTACACGACCCACTGCACCGGCGTAATCATCAACGGCCAGGTGGTCAGCGAAACGCCGCAATAGCGCTACCTGGTCGAGTCCTGCTCTGCCGACCGGGCCGGTAGTGGTCAAGCGGATTTCGACGTTTTGACGTTTTGACGTTTTGACGTTTTGACTTTTCGCCGTTTACGGCGTGCATCGTCCGCAACGGTCGCGGCAGAAGCCGTTGCTGCACGTGCCGCTCGGACAGTGCGTGTCGTTGACACATGGATCGCCAGCGTTTTTGCTGCCGGTTGCCCTCCCGCTGACGCGACCGCGATCCCGGTCCACCGGTCGTCAGGAAAGCGGGCTAATCGGTAAAGCCGGCTTGCAGATTCGCGAAATCTTTGAGGTCGACATCGGCGTCGCCGTCGGAATCGAACGTGGGGCAATCGGCGGGGACGTCCGGCCCCATGAACACTTCCCCGAAGGTTGCGTAGTCGGAAAGCGCGATCACACCGTCACAAGCAACGTCACCGGGAGCGCACACCGGGCCTAGGGCGATGAAGTGCGTCGCATCATCAAGGTTGATCCAGCCGATGTTCTCGCCCCAGGCGTAACCGAACAACGTGTTCTCGCACACGTCCAGTCGGGCCTGCTGCTGGTACGGTTCAAGGGCGGCCTGGGTATCGAAACTGATCCAACCGACGTTTTCACCCCACGCCAGGCCGAACAGGTTTCCCGTGTTGGGATCGATGTTCACACCGAAGGTCGAGGAATCAGTCGGGTCATTGGGGTAGTGAACCCCGTCGGGGGGCGAACCGTTTCCGAGGTTGATCCAGCCGACGTTTTCCGCCCAAACGTAGCCAGCGATGTAGGTGTCGGTGACTCGCACGCCGTCGCCAGGCATTGGTGCGCCGTGCCGCCAGTTGAGCCAGCCGCAGTTCTCCTGCCAGGCGAACTTGTGGGCCGTGTCGACGTTGGACTGGGCTAGCGTGACGGAGTTCCACAACCCGACAATCAAAGACGCATACACGGTTGGGCTTCGCATGATGAGGTCTTCCTAGTAGTCGTAGTTCGCGTTCGGACTGGTGTTGCTGAGCAGAGCCGCGCTCGTGACGATCGGTCCTGCGGCGTTGCCGGACGGGATGTCATAGTTGCCGGCGGTGTTGCCGCTAGCGCTGTTCCCGATGACCAGGTTCCCGCCGCCAAACAAACTCAGACCCCAATCAAAATTGCTGAGCAGATGGTTGCCCTCGAGGCGGTTGCCCGTACCGGTCACGCGGATTCCTGAACCCACCCCGGTTGTCCCGTTGCCTTGAGCCGTACACCCGGTAAGCAAGGCACCGCTGGTGATTACAAACCCGTCGAGACCGTTGCCCTCGGCGACGCAACCGTGGCCTTTCGCCGGGCTGTTGTTGTCGGTTACGTGAATCCCCACGCCGCCGTTACCGCGTGCCGTACACTCTGTCAGTACGTAACCGCCGCGGAGGACGAACCCGTCCGACGTATTGCCCTCAGCGACGGTCCCCCTGCCGACACCGAAACTGTAGGAGTTGATTCCCACGCCGCCGTTCCCGCGTGACGTGCAATCCGTCATGCGGTAGCCTCCGTGGAACACGAAGCCGTCTGATGCGTTGCCCTCGGCGCTTGAGGTTTGGGCTTCGCCAAAGCTCCAGGAATTGATTCCCACTCCGCCGTTGTTGCGGGACACGCATTGAGAGAGCGACCACTCGCCGTCGAGATAGAACCCGTCGCCGAGGTTGTCCTCGGCTACGCAGCCAAACCCCGTTCCGGCGAATCTCACACTTGCCAGCGGCATGGCGAGCGAGGCGCCGCGCGCTGGGCGCACCGAAGCACCGGCTGTCGCCTTCTCCACGTCAAGGGGCATCGGAGCGACGGTGGCCGGGGGCGTGTCGATGCCCTGATCGCGGGTCGGTACCTGGACCGCGCCCCCGGGCGGTATAACGATTTTGAACCCCATATTGCTGTTGCTGCGGGCGACGCAACCCCGTAAGAGGGTCGTGGCGGTTTTAGCCGGCACATTGTTGTCGGTGACATGAATTCCATTGCCCAGGTTTTTGAGCGCCTGGCAATCGGTCAAGGTGCTCCCCGGAGCGACAACGATCCCGTCGCCGGAATTCCCCTCCGAGTGAATCTGCCTACAGTGGATCATATGATTTGAAGTCACTCCGTTGCCGCTGTTACCGCGCGAGGTGCAGTTCTCCGCACTGCCTCCGTCTCCCAGGACGATCCCATCACCACCCGTATTATCGACGGCGCTGCACCCCATGAGCTGCGGGCTGGACTTGTCGGCTACGATTCCTCGCCCAGTGTTGTTGTTCGCCGTACACTTTTCAAGAATCGCATCGGGGCCGACGACGATCCCGTCTCCAGCGTTGCCGTTACAGAGGGCTTGGTAGAGTTTGGGACTGGCCTTATCCAACGCGTTAATGCCGACTCCGTTGTTATTTGTGGCGGTGCAGTTTTCGCATGTCCCGTTGTCGCCCATTACGATCCCGTCGCCGCCCGTGTTGCCCACCGCGCTGCATCCGAACAGTTTTGGGCTGGATTTGTCCGCCACGATGCCGCGACCACTGTTCCCCTGTGCAGTACAGTCGCTGCAG
Organism: Phycisphaerae bacterium; assembly: GCA_020056715.1. Taxonomy (GTDB): domain Bacteria; phylum Planctomycetota; class Phycisphaerae; order UBA1845; family UBA1845; genus SBAX01. The sequence goes on from JAGVHG010000107.1 coordinate 5,702, forward strand.
ATCGCGTTTTCGCCAAGGACGATCCCGTCGCCGCCGTTGCCCACGGCACGAGCGCCATATAGCTTCGGGCTGGCTTGGTCTATCACCTTGTTGATTCCCACTCCACCGTTACCTTCCGCAGTGCAGTTTTCGCACGTGGCGTTGTTGCCCAGGACGATTCCATCGCCGCCGTTGCCGACGACATGCCCTTCCGCCAGTTTGGGGCTGGATTTGTCGGCGACGACTCCGCGACCGCCGTTGTTAGAGGAGGTGAAAACCTCCAGGAAGCTGGTGGCGCCCAGCACGATACCGTCGCCCGAGTTCCCCGCCGCGTGAACGCGTACCCCCGTGGCTTCCCCGGTAGTCACCACCCCACCTCCCCCGTTAAACATGAACGAGACTTCTTCCATGTGGATGTCGCCGAGCGTCGCGCCGTTTCCGCTCCAGTCGCGGACAGTGCCGTTGCGTATCGTTACGTTGTTGGGGACGATCGGCAGCATCCCCATTCCTATCCCGTCGAGCGAACCGGGCACGCCGTACAGCGTGAAACCCATCAGGTCGATGGTCACGTCGCCGGCTATCACCGTGATCCCGTTTTGCCCGGCGACGCCGGTGAGATTTCCGGTCAGGTAGTACGACCCCGATTCAGTGATCGTGTAGGGCAGCGACGAGATTGGCGTTCGCGGCTCGACTTGATCGAGCCGCTTCATCGTCGGCCCGATGGGGCCGGGCGGCGGATTCAGGTCCCCGGCGTAGGCCGAAACGGCGATGGCAACAACCAGAACGAAAGACTGAGCATAAACAGCGGTTCGCATAGTTACACCTCCCCGTCAGAGCGGACTTCGTTCCTCGGGCGCTCACTCCGGCTTAGGCCGAAACGATCCGTTCGTCCGAGATGTGCAACGTGGAGGTTAACTCTTCGGGGGACCGCTGTCAAGAGAAGATTAAGCAAACGTACCAACCGGGTCGGCGTCAGGAACGTGGGTACGACGCCCTCAGATAAACTGGTAATGCGTTTCGTATACTCTCGGTAAACGGAGTCCCCAGGGAATGTTCCCTGGCGCTGCCGTTCGGGAAGTACGCTACAGTGCGTTAACGAGATCGGTGAAGTGCCGGCCGCGTGCGGTGAAGTTGGCGTACTGGTCGAAACTAGGCGCGCCCGGAGAGAAGAGTACGACTTCGCCGGGGTTGGCTTCCGTTCGGGCGCGGCGGACGGCGTCGTCGAGTGCGGCGACGACATGGATGTTCACCGGTTGGAAACCGCTGCCACGCTGCCGGACGGCTTCGGAAAAATTAGGACCGGATTCGCCCATGCAAATGACCATACGGCAATACTGTGCCAGGCAAATGGCACACTCGTCGAGGGAGACGTCTTTGCGTTGTCCGCCGACGACGGCGATGATTTTTCGGTGCGACTCCGCGCGGGCTCCCGGCGCGCCGGGATTTAATTCCGCCCGCGGCTCGGGACTGGGTGAACCAACGATCGCTTCGACGGCGATCACCGTCGCCGCCGGGGCCGTCGACTTCGAATCGTTGTAGTAGTCGACGCTGTCGAGATTTCGCACGAATTCGAGTCGGTGCGGCAGTCCCCGGAAGTCGTGAAGTGCATCGCAGACGATGGCGTCGTTCAGACCGAGAATCCGACAGACCGTTAGGACGCAGGCGGCGTTTCGCTGATTATGTTCTCCCGGAACCTTGAGTTCTATCGGGGAATCTACCGGAGGGACGCGAACCAAGCGGTCGCGGCGTTCGGCGATGACTTCTCCTAGCATGTCCTCGGCCACAGGGTGCAGTTCACCGACGACGATCTTGCTGTCGCCGTTGGGATGTCGAGTGATGTTCAGCTTGGCCCCGGCGTATTCCGCAAAGTTCGCGTAGCGATCCAAATGGTGCGGAAAAAGATTGGTGATGACCGCGAGGTCGGGTGCCCAATGGATTTGAGGCAGGTCCTCGAGTTGGGCGTTGGACATTTCCAGAACCACCCAATCGGTTTCGCGGATGTTGGGCAGTTCATTGAGCAGTGACCGTCCGATGTTCCCGCCCAAGTGCACTCCGGTGTAGGACGCTCCGCTCGCTCGGCAGCAGGCCTCCATGGCCTCGGCCAGCATCGCGCAGGTTGTACTCTTTCCATACGAGCCGGTTACGCCGAGGACCTTAGCCGGGCAACGTTCGCAGAAGAGGTTCATCTCCGTCGTCCACGCCATGTCGCGACGCACGACTGCCTGAAAAAACGTGGAGGTGGATTTGTTGACCGCCGGATTGATGATGACCAGATCGGCGGTGTCGAGGTCGCCCTCGTCGTGGCCGCCGAGGTGCAGCGAGACGGGCAGGTCAGCGACAGCCGCAACGGACTCGGCCAGTGCCTCATGCGTTGCTTGGTCGGTGACCGTCACGGTAGCGCCTTCCGAGGCCAACCATCGGGTCACCCCGACGCCTCCGCCGAATCGACCCAGCCCGACGACCAACACCCGTCGTCCGGCCGGCGATCTCGGTTCGGGCTTCATGCTGTGGTCGAGCTTACGTACGACGAACTTTAGTTTATCGGCCCTCAATGCTCACGATCCGCGCGCTATGATTCATTCCACGGCTTGACATTATCACTCCGTCCCGGTTTATCGGAAGTACCCGCAGCGCCCATAGCTTCAGCTTTGTTGACATTCCACTTAGTGAGCGCGTATAACATGCTAACTGCAGCCGGTCGGCGGTCTATGGCCTCAGGGTGCGGGCGGGGCGGCGGAAAACGGGTGTCACGCCCGCTGGCAGGATTCGCCGTGCGTGTCCCGTAATCGGGTCTTGCCGCTACGCCTTGCCGTTTTTGGAGTAACAACGCAATGAAATCGAGCGCGGAACCTCGTTCCCTACAGGGTCGGAAACTGACGCTGACGGCGATTATCGTCGGCGTGTTCGCGGTGGTCTCGCTTACCGGTTGCCCCAGTGCGCCGCCGGTTGGCGGCGGCAGTGACGGCAATCCGGATGTGCCTGTCACTTCTCCCGTCCGCGCCGAGATCATCAGCCTCTCGACGGGCTTCGACATGTCGGCCCTCGATCTGCCGGTGTCGATCTATTACAGCGTCGACGAGTCGGCGACCGATGTTCGCGGGTTTCGCGTACCCGTCGCGGATGGGAGCCTTAACAGCGCACCCATCGGCGAGCGGGTCATCATTACTACGACGAATCTTGCGGTAGGTGTCGGCCGGTTTTTCAGCTTCGATCCCAGGGAGGCGGGCGTCGGTTTCTTCCGCGTGGGTATCGTATTTAGCCTCAACGGGGTGGAGGACGATGCAGAGAGCCAGGCAGTTATCCAAGTGCAAGGCTCGCCCGCCCCGGTCTTCATACAGCCGACGCAGACCCTGATGCAGGTCACGCAAGGTACGGATGTGTTCATTTCCTTCGACTGTCGTGACCCGGAGGGGATCGTGCAGTGGCGGCTTTTTTATCTGCGCGAGGCCGGCCAACCGGGCACCGACCTGTTGACAGGCTTGGGGAACGTCGGGACGTTCACGCTACCAACGGATGACTTGACCCCCGGCGACTATCAACTCGGAGTTTCCGCGACGGACAGCGGGGAGTCGGTGGCGAACACGGCGAACACGGCGAATGCGGATCGGATCGTGACCATCCCCAGCGCGTCGGTGTCGACACCGGTGTTGAGGGTGGTGGGGCCGGGGCAGGCGAAACCGCCGACCATCATCGTCACCGCCCCGGCGACACCTGTATCGGTCTATCGTGACGACCTGTTTACCATCCTCCTTAGCGGCAAGATCAACGAGCCTGGGGCGACGGGAACGATCGAGGTGTTCTATGACATCAACGACGATGAGGGCGACGGATTTGTTACGATCGGGCCGCCCCTGGCGGCTTCAGCCACCAGCGTTGCGTTTCCGAAGGACGTACCTTCGGGCACGTACTTTATTGGGGCGACGATCAACGATTTCATCAACCCGTCGAAGACAGCGTACGCGGCGGGCACGCTCTCCGTGGTGCGCACGGTGACACTGGATGTCACCGCTCCGGCGACTTCGTTGTCCGTTGCCCAGGGAGCGAAGGTGGACGTGAAATGGACGACCAACGCCCCGGCGGGTTCGGGGACGGTCAAAGTCTTCTACCAGACGGTCGATGCGTCGGGGAATCCCTTCGGGGAGGAGATCGCCATCCCCCACGACGGGGTCATCACGACGACGACGGCGCAGTTCGCAAGCCCCACCCCCGGTCTGTTCGAGATCACGGTGCGTCTGAACCTCAAGGACGCCACGGTGGTGCAGGACGCGGCCCCGCAGCACGTCCGGGTCACCTCGCTGCCGCCGGTGCTGTGGCTGGGGTCGCTGGCGAAAGCAGATTCCGGCGTCGAGGGAGCGATATTCGGGGGGGTGAATTTCGAGGACAACACGGGGACTTCGTTTACTACGGCGGGCGACTTGAACGGCGACGGTCCCGGCGAGTTCGTCATTGGGGCCCGATACGGCAAACCGTTTTTCACCAACCCCACGGGCGTCGGACCGGGCGAGGCCTATCTGATGTACGGTCAGACGGGCACCAAGAAGCTCCGCGGAGAATATAACCTGAACTCGGTCGGGACAACCCGGCTGCCGGGGGTGACCTTCGCGGGTATTCGGACGCCGCAGGGAAATAACCAGACCGACGGGATGAGTTCCGTCTCCCGTCTGCCCGACGTCGACGGCGACGGACGAGACGAACTGGTTTTCGGTTTTCCCGACACCGCGTCGCGGGGCCACAACGTCAGCACCGTCCAGGATGGTGTCGTCGATCCGCTTTCGCTGGCGACCTTGGAGCGCGAGAAGCAGTTCCTCCGCGGCGGGATCGTCATGGTCAGCAGCACGAACAGCATGCTGTCCGACCCGGATTCCGGGGCTGATCCGGTCATCTTGTTGGACCTCGTCGGGCAGGACTTCGACTCCAATTGCGTGGAACCGGAGCACGACAACGCACCCATCGACGACGCGGCCCAGGTCGAATTCTTCCGAAACGTACACTCCGACGTCGACGACCAAGGGGTAGGGTGTACCGGAAACTGCGACACGCCGGCTAGCGGCGGGAAAGCCGATGCGACGGCTTTGGACTTTGGATTCGTCCTGGCCCTGGCGCGGGACTACTTCTCCGTGTACGTCTACAGCTTCGACTTTTTTGGCGGCCCGAAGCACTGCAACGTGGACGTCTTCCTGGAGCACGAGTGCTTCAACGAACTCGCAGTGCCGATTGCGCACGAGTATTGCGCGGAGAGCACGGCGACCTGCGAGCCGTTCTCGCCGGGACTCCACGCTGATGCGTTCGAGCTGGACCCGATCTTTCCGTTCACCACCCGGGATCCACACCCCACACGACACTCCGGGTTTTATTCGACCTTTATCGACGATGGCCAGGGGAATCCCGTGCGGAACTTGCCGCGCGGGCCGCTCGGGGCCCGAATCATCGGCGTGGGGCTGGACGACAAGTTTGGCACCTCGCTGGCTCTCGTCGGAGGCGGCGGCCGAACCGGGAACTACCTGATCGTGTCGGCCCCAGAGCGCACCGCTCGAGGCATCCTGCTCACTGCGTTTCCACCGGGTTGTTTTGACCCCCCGTCTTGCGGCGGAGAGGTTGATGGGTTGGAAGACGGCGCGGGAGCGCCGAAGACCAACAGCGATTCCGGCGTCGCCTACCTGTTCCCGCTGCGGAGCCTCTGGACCGACGACGCCTTCGGGCGCATCCCCCCCAAGCCGCACCAGTACATCGTGGGCGAGGCGAGTCATTCCTGCGCGGCACAGGGCATAGGGCTGATCGACAACGTAGACGCGGTGCGCATCGCGGGACAGTCCAACGAGAAAATCGCCAACATCATCGGGATCAGCGACTTCAACCGGGACGGGCGCGATGACATCGCGATCGGGGCGCCGAACGCCAATGGAGGGCAAGGACAAGTCTACATCGCGTATCGACGCGCGGCGGCAATCGAGGGCGACTATGTGCTGGAGAAGCTCGCGTTGGCGCCCGACGACCCCGAAAGGCTTACGGGGTTTCTCGTGGTTTCGAATTCGCTAGACGGGTTCGGCGCGAGCCTGGCGGGCGGATTTGATTTCAACGGCGACGGGATCCCGGACCTGGTCATTGGTAGTCCGACGGCGGCGGGCGGGGCGGGCGAAGTGCTGATTGTCTTCGGCGGGACGGGCATCGTGAGTCCGGTGAACGGGATCACGGTCGATACGTTACTCTCGACGACGCTGCCGGGGTCGGGTGCGCCGGTGGCGGTGCGGATTCGCGGGAACCCACTGGACACCAACGGTCAATTCGGATTCAACATCGCCAACACGGGTGACATTGACGGCGACGGTCTCGACGATCTGCTGGTGGCCGCCCCGAACGCCACGCCACGCTTCGACCCCATGCCTAACGACGCGACGGACGTGATGACGGCGCCGGGTGTGGACCTAGACTTTGATGGCGTGCAGGATGTCGTTCCCGGCGACAAGAACCTGACAGATGCGGGGTTGGTGTACGTCATTTTCAGCAGCAACCGTCTGGACCAGTTCAAAACGTGCCAGGACAGTGACACGGCGTGCAGCACGTCCGCGGAATGCCCCACGGGGAAGGTCTGTGGGAGCACGAACTTCACCATCAACATCAACCAGATCGGCAAGTCGCAACTCCACGGTCTGATCATCGCCGGTCGGCGGGCGGGGGATCGGATCGGGGGCGGGGACGCAGGCGACACGGCCATCGGCGGCATCGCCGGCAAGCAAGGGAGGGGTCGGTCGGGCGGGCTTGCAG
>JAGVHG010000010.1 GCA_020056715.1 Phycisphaerae bacterium
ACACGATCCGCCTCAAGCTGCTCAAGATCGGGGCCCGGATTCGGGTGACGGTTCGCAAGGTGTGGGTGAGCTTGGCGGAGGGCTTTCCGTATCAGGACGTGTTCCGGCGCATCGTCCAAAACCTGATCCGCCAGCCTCCGATCCCGCTGCGTTGCTGAGCCCCGCCCCGCCCATCGTCTCGGGTGTACAAGTCGAGGTCCGCTTGCGGACGCGGTCTGCGCCGATCCCGGATTTCAGTCGCAAAAACACCCTCGCCACGACCGTGCGAATATCGCTCGAGGCCGCTTGGGACCCGCGTCCGCTTCGTCGAAGCAAAAAGCAGCCCTCGACTCCTCTCGGCCAACTCAAGATCACGATCCGCTCGCACCTGGTGAGAAATGCGGGCTAGTCCGATCGTCGTTTCACGATTCGGTGAACAGCCAGGTCTTCGTACGGTAGTGGCAGCAATACGGCAGACACGTGTTTCGCGACGAATAAATGAATGTCACTATCGTTGCAAGTATGGTGCTTGATGAGCGATGCCGATGCACCGCATCACGGTCTTGGCGTTCCAGGTCCTATAATGCATGAATGAATCGACAGCAACAGACATTCAATGCCACCAATGTACTGTTGTCGCTATTTGACTAACCATCTCCCGCCCGATACTGTCTAACGAGAGGCGCGGGGCACGACGGCGCGGTCGAGCCGATGCGACCCAGGGTTTGCTATCCGTAGGTGATTAGGTGCAAAAAGACGATGAGTCGGACAGACGACTCGGCAACGCCCTGGTTGCTCAGATGACATGCTTTCGTCAACCACTGCTCGCGCGAACGACACAAGCACTTCGTGATCTTCTTCTCGGAATTGGAATCAAGGAACGCGCCGTCGGTGTTATGGTGACAGCGATGGCCGTTCGGTTGCTCCCAAGCCGGATTTACCGGTAACGGAGCACTTTTAGGAGACGCAGTCATGATGGCACAAATGCAGCAGAAGCCCCCGACAGGGCCGCCCCCAAAGCCGGCCACGCCGAGCTACAAGCCGGCAACGCCAAGTCAGCCGAAGACTGGTGGGAGTCCCCCCATGACCGGTCCATGCTCGCCCAGACCGGGACAGCCGGGACAGCCGTGCCAAACGCCTAAGAAGTAGCTAGGCATCGTGCATTCCGGAGAGGATTCGTGACGGGCGAGCCTGGCCCAAGAACCCGGCTCGCCCGCCTGCTAAAATGTCTTAGAATGTCAACGATTGTCGTTCGGGGCGTTGAAATGGTGTAGATTATGTTTTCCGTGAAGGCGACTGGCTTTCCGGAACCGATATTCCGACAACCTTGACATAACCAGACATGGAGTCAGGGTTTGACTCCTTCGTGGGCGCCTTGGGACACATGCAGGTACGAACATGAAGCTAACGATCCGCGATGTCGCCACGATGATCAATGTTTCCGAGCGAACTATTTATCGCTGGATTGATCTCGAAGTTATTCCTGCGTATCGGATCAACGAGCAGTGGCGTTTCAACCGAGCTGAGCTATTGGCCTGGGCGACCGCTCGACGGCTGAATGTGTCCAGCGACTTGCTTCTAGAACCCGAAACGCTGGGGTCAGCAACGCCGAGTTTTACCGAAACCCTCAGCGCCGGTGGGGTTTTTTATCGGGTTGCCGGTGCGGACAAAGCGTCGGCGTTACGGGCCGTCGTGGAGCTAAGTAAGCTGCCGGATGATGTCGACCGGAACTGGGTGTTCGAGATGCTGTTGGCACGAGAGTCGCTAGAGTCCACTGGAATCGGCGACGGAATCGCCATCCCGCACGTACGCTACCCAATTGCTTTGCACACCCCGAAGCCCTTGTTGATGCTTTGCTTCCTGGAACAGTCCGTGGAGTTCGGCGCGATCGACGGCCAGCCGGTTCGCGATCTCTTTTGCCTGCTCAGTCCAACGATTCGCGGACACTTGGCACTGTTGTCGCGTTTGGCCTTTGTACTGCGGGATCCGCGTTTCAAAGACGCGGTTTTGCGCGAGGCGTCGCGTGACGAGATTTTCCAAGAGGCTAAGCGCGTAGAGGCGGGTTTCGTGCCCGCGCCGGTGACGATCGAGGCTACGTGAGAGGCTCACACGGCAAGGGGGGAGTTTGGCGATCGTCGGAGAAGATGTGGTGAATAACACCGTAGACCGCAATAGGGGGGAAGCTACATGGACCTAACGGCCAAGGACGCGGCCAGATTGTTGAATGTACCGGAGGATACGATCTACACGTGGATTCGCAATGGAACGGTTCCGAGTTACCGAGTCCGAGACAAATACCGCCTGAACCGCGTTGAGCTTCTGGAATGGGCGACGGCGCGGAACATCAAGCTCTCCCCGGAGATCTTCCGCGAAAACGGCGTCAAGCCGCCGGATCTGCTGTTGACCAACGCGCTTCGCCGCGGGGGAGTGATCTATGAATTGGATTGCCGTGACAAGACGTCCGCGCTAAGGGCCGTGTGCGACGTCTTGCCTTTGCCGCCGAAAGTGGATCGCGAAGAGTTACACAGCGTGCTCGTTGCGCGCGAGGCGCTATGTTCGACCGGAATCGGCAACGGGGTGGCGATCCCACACCCCCGCGGGCCCATTGTTCTAGGGATTCCAGAACCGCAGGTCACCCTGAGTTTTTTGCGGAACCCCATCGAATACGGGGCGCTCGACAAGAAGCCCGTCAGCATCCTTTTCGTAATTATGAGCACGACGGTTCGGGTCCACCTGCTCCTGCTGAGTCATTTGATGTATGGATTGCAGGATGAGGAATTCAGGAGGCTTCTCGACGCGCGGGCGGCGCAGGATCAAATCCTTGCGAAGCTGGAAACGATCGAGGCAAGGGTGGCGGAAAAGGATAGGGGGAGAGGTGCTGTGTCGTGACGCATGTATTGCTCGCTCTAGCCGTGCTTGCATTCGGCGCGACCGCGTCCGGGCTAACCGCACGGATTTTCGGTGGGGGCCTGTGGATCGGCCTGACAGCCGCCGGAATAGCAGGCGCACTCTGTGTCATCGGCGGCTGGGACGCTCTTGGCAGCACGACAACAATCCGCATCAGCGCCGAATGGCCGCTGCCGCTGGGGTTCGCCCGGCTTGCAGTCGATGGACTTTCGGCCTGGTTCCTGTTAGTCATTGGCATGGTCAGCATCGGCGCCTCGATCTATTCGTGGGGCTATTTCCGCAACGCGAAGACTCACGGCCCGGTCGGGGCGTATGCGCCGCTCGTCTGCACGATGATCGCGGCCATGGTGCTGGTCGTCTGCGCGGCCGACGTGGTGGTCTTCCTGGTTGGTTGGGAGTTGATGAGCCTATCGGCCTTTTTCCTTGTCGGGTTCCACGACGAGGATACGGAGGCGCGGCGTGGGGCCTGGACGTATCTCATCGCCACACACTTGGGGACGGCGCTTGGTGTGTTGCCGGTGTTTGCAGCCTTCGTTGCGCGTACCGCAAGCACGGCCATGGATGGATTCACGGGCGCGTTTGGCGCTTCCGAGGTCACTTCGTGCGTCGTGATTTTTGCGCTTGGCGTCGTCGGGTTTGGCACGAAGGCCGGGTTCATGCCCTTCCATGTGTGGCTGCCGGCCGCACATCCGGTGGCTCCTAGCCCCGTCTCCGCGTTGATGTCCGGCGTGGTCATTAAGATGGGCATCTATGGTCTGTTGCGGCTGCTATCCTGGCTGCCCGATCTTCCCATCGGTTGCGCGATTGGTCTGATGACCGTTTCGTTGTTAACCGGCGTCATGGGAATTCTCTATGCGCTTGGACAACAGCAAATTAAGCGTATGCTGGCGTACTCAAGTGTCGAGAACATCGGGATCATTGGGTTGGCCATTTCGGTTGCATTACTCGGTCGTTCCCTACAACAGCCCGTGCTGGTTGCTTTCGGCCTGGGGGGGGCTTTGCTTCATGTGCTGAACCATGCGCTGTTCAAGGGACTCCTGTTCCTCTCCGCCGGTGCGGTGTTGCATGACACGGGAACCGGCGACATGGAACGGTTGGGAGGGCTGGCTCGAAGAACGCCGGTGAACGCGCTGGCATTCCTGATCGGATCGGTCGCCATCTGTGCGTTGCCGCCGTTAAACGGCTTCGTAAGCGAGTTCGCGATCTACACGGGAATCCTACAGGGCGTAGTCCATTTGCCAAGTTCGTATGCAGCAGTGTTTGCGTCCTGCGCAGCGGTGTTGGCCCTGATTGGCGGACTGGCGTTGGTGGTATTTTCCAAAACATTTTCGGTGGTGTTCCTCGGGGCGCAGCGGGATCGAAGCGTCTCCGTACACACGACTCCGGCAAGCATGAATGCAGGCATGGTGTTCTTGGCACTGGGCTGTGTTGCGGTAGCCAGCGCCTCGGGAGCGATGGTCCCCGCGGTTTCCGCGGCCCTTACGCCTTTCGGTGCAGCCGCGTCTGGGCAAGCAAAGACGTTCGTTGAGTCACTTGGCCTGGTCACGCGATTCTTGCCGCCGCTTGGCGTATTGATTGTCGTCGCCATCGGGTTACTCGCTTTTCGTCGACGGATGCCCTTGGGCGGCGCCGTCGGCGGCATGGGAGGGACGTGGGGGTGCGGCTATGCTCTTCCCGCAACGACGATGCAGTACACGGGTTCATCATATGCTTGGAAAGTGATCCACAGCTTCCGGCACGTCATTCGTCCTAAGCGCAAGACACCGTCAATCGTGGGGTGTTTCCCATCGCAGGATCGGCTCGTTACGGTGATGGCGGATATGGCGCAAGAGCGAATCTACAAGCCGGTGTTCACCGGACTGGCCCGGATGTTTGAGCGCCTTTGGCCGCTCCAGCATGGGCGTATTCAGTTGTACCTAATCTACATTGTCGCGACGGTATTGATTGTTTTTCTCGTCGAGGGATGGTCCGCACCGTTCGCTGCGCACAAAAATGACGGTGCGACGAGGTCGGCCGGCGAGTCGCAATTACGCGATGTTCAAGTCGAGTCGGTCGTGACCGGCGGGAGCAGTCACGACTGATGACGCTAGTGCTGACGAGCCTGGCCCTTCTCGCCATAGGGGCGGCAACATCGCTATTGCTCACGCGCGTACCACGTCTGGCGCTCAACCTAGGCATGCTTTTCGCGTTCGTTGCCGCAGTGATTGCGGTAATTGCGGCGGGCGATGTCTTGATTCGCTCACCATCGCAGAGCACGTACGAGGCGGCGTGGCCGCTGTCTTTAGGCACCGCACGTTTAAGTCTTGATGGGCTCTCCGCTTGGTTTCTGATGACCATCGGCGTACTGGCAGCATGTGTGTCCATCTATTCAGTTCCCTACATGAGTTCGGCAGTGGGTCGAGAGCCGGTACCGGTGTTCTGTGCGCTGTTTTGCGGGCTGCTGGCCGCCCTGATATTGCTTGTATGTGCGGCGGACGCCGTTCTGTTTCTGCTCAGTTGGGAAGTCATGACGCTGACCGCGTTCTTCCTAATCGACTTCCACCATGAGCGCCCCGAAGTGCGTCGCGGAGCATGGATGTACCTGGTCGCTACGCATCTTGGCACGGCTCTGTTCGTATTGCCGCTATTCGGCATCCTATTCGCGCGAGCCGGCACGACCGCGTTTTCTTCCTTTGCCGGCGCCCTTGGCTCGGCTGATCGAACTACGCTGATGGCGCTCTTTGCCCTTGGCCTAGTGGGTTTTGGCACCAAGGCCGGCTTCATGCCGATGCACGTGTGGCTGCCTGCTGCTCATCCGGTCGCGCCGACGCCGGTGTCAGCGCTCCTGTCCGGTGTGGTTGTGAAGACCGGCATATACGGCCTGCTCCGGCTTCTTTCCTGGCTGCCGCCGTTGCCGCTTGTGTGCGGTGAGGTTCTGTTGTTTGTCGGCGTAGTGAGCGGCGTGATGGGAGTACTCTACGCACTGGCTCAACATGACTTGAAGCATTTGCTGGCCTATCACACGGTAGAAAACATCGGCATCATCGCACTGGGTATCGCTGTCGGCTTGCTCGGCGAGGCGACGAACGAACCGACGTTGGCAGTGCTCGGGTACGCCGGGGCGCTGCTGCACGTGACGAACCACGCCCTGTTCAAAGGCCTGCTCTTCTTGTCCGCCGGCGCCGTGCTGCATGGCAGCGGGACTGGGGAGATTGAGCGCCTCGGTGGGCTTGCCCGCAAGACGCCGGCCAATGCCTTGATGTTCCTGATTGGAGCTGTTGCGATTTGTGGACTCCCGCCGTTGAACGGTTTTTTGAGTGAATGGGTGATCTATGGCTCGCTCTTTAGCGGCTCGATTCGAGGAATAGGTGCGTCCGGCGGCTTGCCTGCCGTGGGTGTGGCGGCACTGGCCTTAATGGGCGGACTGGCGCTGGCTTGCTTCGCGAAAGTCTTCGGCGTTGTTTTCCTTGGTACACCGCGGGAGACGGGACTGCAGACGCACTCGATACCTACCGGAATGAAAACAGCAATGGCGGCGCTGGGCTTGTTTTGCGTCTTGATCGGCGTACTACCCAGCTTGTGGGTTCCGCTTGTTCGATCGGCGACCATAGAACTCGCAAATGTACCCATGGGCGAGTTCAGCACGCGGATCGATGGTGTCCTGGCACCGGCGATAAGACTATCGGGGATGGCGGTGCTTTTCGTCCTCGCCATAGGCGGCCTGCTTGTCCTACGGCGATGGGCGCTGTCGCGCGCCGCACGTCGCGATGTGGGCGTTGCGCCGACGGTTGCGACTTGGGGATGCGGATACACTCAGCCGACGCCGCGAATGCAATACACCGCTTCGTCCTTTGCTTCTTCCTTAGTCACGACATTTCGAGGCGTACTATGGCCTGAGCGAATGTTTGCCGCACCGGCAGGATCATTTCCAGCGACCGCTCACGTCGAAACGCGTGCGCCGGACTTCGCTGAGCATGAGCTGTTCGAGCCGGTCTTCCGCGGCGTTGCTCGATTGTTTGCTATGGTGCGAACCGTTTCATGGCGGGGAGAGTCAGAGTCGCCGGGCGTCGCGCAATCCGCAGCGGCGCATCGTCGCGGCCCTGTAAGGACATTGACGATCGGGATGGTTTCCGCGCTGCGCCGGGGGAGTATTCAGGTCCGTCTTCTATTCATCGTATTGACCCTGGTTGTTTTGTTCCTATGTGAGGCGCTCTCGTCCGTGGATCGGGTACATACGACGACCGGGCAGGACTACCAGCATACCTTGAGCGTCGGAGTCAATCGATGACCGCTGTTCGGGCCGTCTTGTTTGTTCCAGAGATGCTTGTCGTCTTGGCCCTACCGCCGTTGCTCATGAGTGTCATCGCCAAAACCAAAGCGTGGTTTGGCGGGCGTGTAGGGCCGCCGTGGCTTCAGCCCTATTTCGATCTCCACAAGCTGATTCAAAAGAACGCGGTCTACAGCAAGACGACGACCTGGATTTTCCGCGCCGGACCGATCATCAGTCTGGCCGCCTTGTTGACGGCGGCCACGCTGATTCCCGTACTTTCCAACGATTCGCTTCTGGGTTTCTCCGGTGACATCATCCTGCTGGCGTATCTTTTGGCGCTGGGTCGCATGTTTACGGTCCTCGCGGCCATGGATACGGGGAGCAGTTTCGAGGGGATGGGGGCATCGCGTGAAGTGACGTTTGGCGCGATGTCGGAACCCGCTCTCTTTCTGGCCTTTGTGGTCATGGCCGTGGCCACGAAAAGCCTTCAGCTTAGTGAAATGATCGGACCGAAGCTCCTACCCGAGTGGCAGATTGCGGGCCCAGCGATGATTCTGGTGGTCGGTGCGCTGCTGGTTGTACTGCTCACGGAAGCCTGCCGTGTTCCCGTGGACGATCCGGCCACGCACCTCGAACTCACCATGATTCATGAAGTCATGGTTCTCGACCACAGTGGGCCGGAATTCGCCTTCATTACCTATGGAGCCGCCTTGAAGTTTACCTTGCTAGGATCCATCCTTGTTCACGCCGCGATTCCACATCCGGAAGGATTCAATGTACTAAGTCCTCCGCTTCGAGTGCTAGAACTTGGCGGGTTAGCCGTCCTTGTCGGCGCCATCGAGTCCGCCATGGCGAGATTTCGGTTGAATCGAGTACCGATGCTTATCGCGGGAGCCACCGTACTGTCCGCCATCGCTGTCGTACTTGTACTCATGCGGAGGACCGTTTGATGCTTCAGTCCGCCATCGATTCGATCCTTGTACTTGCCGTCCTGCTTAATCTTGCCATGCTGGCAACTAGCCGGATGGCCGCGTGCATTCGAACGTTCGCGCTACAGAGCCTATTGCTTGCGCTTCTGCCGATCGCAGTTGGACTCCGTCACGAGACAATTCCCGGAGCGCATGCGTTTGTCATCACGGCGGGAGCTGTTGGGCTGAAGGTTTTTTTGATCCCGTGGATTCTCCTCCGCGTGCTGCGGACCGGCGAGATCCACCGCGAAATCGAACCGTTTATCGGCTTCACGGCATCCGTCATGCTTGGCGCGGTGATCATCGTCGCCAGTTTCGCCTTTGCGAAGAGGATGCCCCTGCCGACCGAGGCGCCGACAGATCTATTGGTCCCCGTTTCCATCGCGACGTTGTTCAACGGTTTACTCATGCTTGTCAGCCGGCTGAAGGCGATCACCCAGGTCCTCGGTTACCTCGTCGTTGAGAATGGCATTTTCGTCTTCGGGCTTCTCTTGCTCGAACAGACGCCGGTGCTGGTCGAATTAGGCATCTTGTTGGATCTTTTTGTGGGCGTGTTCATCATGGGAATCATTGTGTACCACATTCGCCGCGAGTTCGACCACATGGATACGCACCTGCTCGATGCGTTGAGGGAGTCGTAACGTGCACGTGCTCCTGATCGTTGTTCCCGTGGTTTTCGCCGCGGTTTGCCTCGCGCTGCCGGGTCCGCGCTTGCGTCTTGCGAGTTTGGTCGCGGGGAGTGGGGCGCATTTCGGGGTGACGATCTGGAGTTGGTCCACAACATTTCCGGACGAAGCGGATTCGGTTTTTGCGATCGAACCACTGGGGCACCTGTTCGTCAGTCTGGTGAGCGTGTTGTTTGCAGCGACCTCGGTCTACTTCGTTGGATATCATCGCAAGGCGCTTCTATCGCAGCGTATCTTCCTTGCCTGCATGTTGGCTTTGTTGGCGGCGCTCAGTGCCGTGTGCATGAGCCGTCACCTGGGCGTGCTGTGGGTCGCCATGGAGGCGGCGTCTTTGGCGGCGACGCCGCTGATTTACTTCCGCCTAAGTGCTCGTTCGCTCGAGGCGACATGGAAGTTCCTGCTCATGAGTTCGGTGGGCATCGCCCTCGCTCTGTTGGGGATCTTCTGTATCGCTGTGGCCGCGATGAAGGCCGAGCCGGCGGTTTCGCTCGTGTATAGCGATTTGGTCTCGCATGCAAAGGAGTTAGACGTACTCTGGCTGCGTGCAGGGTTCCTTCTTGCGCTGGTGGGCTTTGGCGCCAAGATGGGACTCTCGCCGTTGCACAGTTGGAAGCCGGATGCGTACGGCGAGGCCCCACCGCCGGTGGCGGCGCTGCTCTCCGGGGCAATGACACTCGGCCCGTTCATCGGGATTCTTCGCGTGTTTCAGGTGTGTAGCGCGGCTGGATTGGCCGAGTTCGCCGGCGGCTGGCTCGTTGTTTTCGGGCTGGTTTCCATTGGGACCGCAGCGGTATTCGTGGTGGGAAACAACGACTATCGCCGCATTTTCGCCTACACCAGTGTCGAGCACATGGGCGTGATGGTGGTCGGCGTCGGGCTGGGGCTGGGAGGGTCCTACGCAGCCATGCTCCACGCGATGCACAACACGCTGAACAAGGGCGTACTTTTCTTCATGGCCGGGTTCTTCTGGCGAATCTACCAAAGCAATCGAGTGAGCGACGTGCGCGGAGCACTCCACCACCATCCGACCGCCGGCATTCTGTTCCTCGGCGGACTATGCGCGACCTGCGGCCTGCCGCCGTTTGGAATGTTCTTCAGCGAACTCGGAATCTTGTTTGCTGCTGCACAGAAGGCTCAGTGGTGGGTACTGGGGCTGTTCACCCTGACACTCTGTATCGTGTTCGTCGGCGTGATGACCGCGATGCTGCCGATGGTCTTCGGGCCGCCGCCGGAAAACCTCAAATCCGCGCCCAAGGGCGAGGGGCGGTGGCGAAACGTTGTTATGCTGGCGCCGGCGACTCTGTTGTTGCTCGCGGCGTTGGTACTTGGTGCGTATCAGCCCGCGTGCGTGCGGGACGCTCTTTACGCGGCTGCAGCGACGCTTGAACCATTGAGGACCGAATCTGGCGCGGCCGTGGCCCGCGGGATGGAGGTTCTTCCGTGAGAACTCCTACGAAGCGCCAGGATTGGATCGCCATGCGACAAGGGGAGTGCGTTGACATTGCGGCTATTCCGCGGGTCGAATCGGACGACTTTTCAGATCACCTCCAGGAAGCTCGTGGTCGCGGGGTTCGCCTTGCCCAACTATTCGGGCGACGCACGCC
The DNA here is from genome assembly GCA_020056715.1 of Phycisphaerae bacterium. Classification (GTDB taxonomy): domain Bacteria; phylum Planctomycetota; class Phycisphaerae; order UBA1845; family UBA1845; genus SBAX01. The sequence continues at coordinate 10,394 of JAGVHG010000010.1, forward strand.
CGATGGCGGCGTGATGTTGTATGCCTTCGTGGCCAATGACAATGTAGGCATGGTGGACGTCTGCTGCTCCCAGCTGGTTCGGTCCGATTCCCGACCGTTGCAGTATCCTTCGATTACGGCGCACTGGCCCGCGGCGCAGGCGTTTGAGCGAGAGATTGCCGAACAGTATGGCGTCCATCCCCTCGGTCATCCGTGGTTGAAGCCTCTTCGATACCACGCAACGGACGACGGGTCACCGGCTCCTTGGGGGCCGTTTGATCGGAAGAAACCGATCCCGGGCGATTACCCGTTCTATCGCGTGGATGGCGAAGAGGTTCACGAGGTAGCGGTCGGTCCCGTTCATGCCGGCGTGATTGAGCCTGGCCACTTTCGCTTCCAGTGCCACGGGGAAGAAGTGCTCCATTTGGAAATCGCTTTGGGCTATCAGCACCGCGGCGCCGAGCCCCTTCTTCTCCATCGCAACGCGACCCGCTCCGCCATTGTGGCAGAGACCGTCGCGGGAGACGCTTCGGTCGGCCACGCGCTGGCGTACTGCACGGCGCTGGAAGCACTGGCGGGTGCGAAAGTAAGCATTCGTGCCCACGCGATTCGCGGCATCGCCCTGGAACTAGAGCGACTGGCCAACCATGTCGGCGATCTTGGAGCGCTGTGCAACGACGTAGCGTTCTTACCCGGTGCGTCGTTTCTGGGACGCCTGCGCGGTGAGTTCCTGAACTTGACTCTGGAAATCTGCGGGAACCGCTTTGGGCGCAATCTCCTGCGCCCGGGCGGCGTGCTCTTTGACATTCCCGCGGACCTTTCGGACAAACTTCGCAAACGATTGGAAGGCCTTCAGCCGGAGGTGCTCAAGGTTCTTGACATGATGTTCGAACAGTCGTCGGTCCTAGCGCGATTTGAGGGCACCGGTGTGCTGTCACAGGAACAGGCCGAGGAGATCGGACTGGTCGGCCCGGCGGCGCGGGCGTCGGGTTGTATGCGAGACGTACGTCATGATCACGCGTACGGCGTGTACCAGTTCAGCCACATACCGGTCGCCATTGAGACGACCGGCGACGTGTACGCTCGCGCGGTCGTGCGATGGCTGGAGGTGCAGCGATCACTCGAATTTCTTCTGGAACTGCTGGGAAATAAACCCGCCGGAAAAACGTTCGAAGCCATGAGTCCGTTACGTGCAAACTCGATGGCGTTCGGTTTGAGTGAAACGTGGCGGGGAGAAGCGATGCACGTGGCGTTCACCGATGACACGGGCAAGCTCGCGTTTGTGAAGGTCAAGGACCCGTCGATCCACAATTGGCTCGGACTGGCACTGGCGCTGCGCGGCGTCCAAATTTCGGATTTCCCGCTGTGCAACAAGAGCTTCAATTTAAGTTATGCCGGTCATGATCTGTGAGAACCTTGTAATTGGTTTTGCTCGGCCTGCAATGCCAGGAAAAGTGAAAAACGTATGCTGCAAGTTCTAAGAACCAGACTAGCCCAGGGGCACACAACGACGAAGTTTCCCCTCGAACTTCCAGTGTTGCCGGAGCGGTACCGCGGCCGACCGAAGATCGACGCCTCGAAGTGCCCGGAAGGCTGCAAGGTGTGCGCGGACGCGTGCCCGACCGAAGCCATTACCGCGTCGGGTCCCGGCGCGCCGGGATCGCTCGATCTTGGCAAGTGCCTTTTTTGCACGGCGTGCGTCGACGCGTGCCCGGAAGGTGCGATCCAGTACACCACGGATTACCGTCTGGCGACCAGCCACCGAAAGGACTTAGTTCTTACCAACGGCGATTTCAAACTTGCCGAACGAATGGGCGATGACTTGTACCGAATTCTCGGCCGCGCCCTGCGCCTTCGTGAGGTGTGCGCCGGAAGCTGCAATGCGTGCGATCTCGATACGAATGTCTTGAACACGGTCGGGTGGGATCTGTCGCGTTTTGGAATCCAGTTCGTCGCATCGCCTCGGCATGCGGACGGTCTGCTCGTGACGGGGGCGATCCCGCGTAACATGCACTACGGCCTGATGGAGACCTACGAGGCGGTTCCCAAGCCGAAGATTGTCATCGCCCTCGGTGCATGTGCAATCAGCGGCGGGCCATTCGTCAACAGTCCGGAAGTAAACAACGGGGTCGACGGGTTACTGCCCGTGGACCTTTACATACCGGGTTGCCCGCCGCACCCTCTCACGATTCTGGACGGATTGCTGCGGTTCATTGGAAGGATGCCGCGCACTACTCACGGACGGTGATGAACGATGTCGACGAACCGCCCTATGGCTTCGGCCAACCCCCATCGCCGAATCGCCGAGCCACAATGCGAGTGGAGACGTGCCGTGGTACGCATCGGACGGTGAAAGAATGAAACTGGCTGACGTAATCGTAGCAGAGGCGATTATTCCCGAGCTTTGTGCGAATGATCGTGACGGAGTCGTCCGGGAGATGGTCACGGCGCTGGCGGCCACGCTGAAGCTTGGGGACGACGTGGTGGCATCGGTCGCTGAGGCCGTTCTTGAACGAGAGCGGGGCGGGAGCACGGCTTTCGGCAAGGGATTGGCCATACCCCATGCGAAGCATCCCGCGGTCCAGGGGGTGGTTGGCACAATTGCGCGCTCCAGCCGAGGAGTCGAGTTTCGATCCCTCGACCGTGAGCCGGTGAATCTGATCGTCCTTCTTTTAACACTACAGCGCTATGTCGTTTCATGACAATCTTTGAGGCGTGATGTTTTGGCGGCGTGGTTTCGGGCCTGGTGGTACTGAATGATTTTGGCGACG
>JAGVHG010000099.1 GCA_020056715.1 Phycisphaerae bacterium
GAATTGGCCACTCGCGGGTGCTCAGCCCGGGCCGTGGCAAGGAAGATCGGCTTAAACTGGTTCATCCCCGCGTTAGTGAACATCAACGTCGGGTCGTCGTGTGGCACTACTAGAGACGAAGGCACGAAAACGTGTCCCTTCGAGGTGAAGAAATCGAGGAACTGCTGTCGAATCTGTTGAGAAGTCATTGTTAGAAACGTCAAAACATCAAAACGTCAAAACCGCCCCGTACATGTGGATACTCTATCGGAGCGTGGTCGGTTTTGCGACAACAATCAGAGCCGGGAACGCGAGCGACCGGTTTTCGGCGAGCTTGACAGCCCTTGCTCCATGGATTAGCGTCCCGCGAAGAAAACGTAACCTCAAACAGACAATCGAGGAGTCGCCATGCGAAAGTTATCCGTATTTTCGATGATAGTGTTCGGTCTAACGGCCGTTGGTGCAGGGTGTAGCTCGCCTCCGAGCCAAGGCCGCGAGCCTCGCGTCGCTGCGGAGTCACCCAAGCCCACCCCTGCCGCCCAATCCAAGGCCGCTAAGTTCACCAAGGCCAACAACCCCACGACCCTCGCCGGTCGCGGCGAGCCGAACCTCGACGAGAAGTCGCGTCCGGCCGCTTGGATCTACGTCGACGGCAAGGCCGGCAAGTTCACCGAACGCGACGGCCAACCGCTTACCCAATGGGTTGTCGAGGGTCCGGTCTGTGCAACGCCGACTTTCCGTGTTGAGGGCTTTGAGCCGCTACTGGGCAATCCGATGGATTTCAGGTGCGTCTTTCAAGCCGTCGAGTCCTCCGACGATTCCACCGTCGTCTATGGCATCGCCGCCAACGAGGGAACGTTCATTCCCGGCCGAGAGTACCCGCTGCTCAATCCCGGCGACAATTTCATCATCCGTAACGGGCTTACTGGGGACATCGTCAAGGAAATCGCCCCCCTCGCGCCCGGCACTTATGCAATTGTCGGAGGCCTAGAAAACCGATCGACCGGCAAACGGGCTTTGGCGGTTAGCTACTTCATAGTTAGCGAAGAAAAGTAGCGTCTTCGACTTTGCGACAGCCCCAACGCCTTTGAGTCCGCCTTCGGCGGAGTGTGAGGAATCACTGCGCGCAGCTCGCCGAGATCATCCGCACCGGCACGCAAGGTGCGTTCTATCCAATAGGCAGGGTGACTGTCGCCTGCGTTCCCCGCGCCGGCGTGCTCTGCAACTCGATGGATCCGTGGTGTGCCTCGGCAATCGAGCGGCAGATCGAGAGACCCAGTCCCGTACCATCGGCTCTGCTTGTGGATCGTGAGCGATCGACGCGGTAGAAGCGATCGAAGACGCGAGGTAGGTCCTCGGGGTCAATTCCCCTTCCCGTATCGGCCACCACGAGACGTGCGACACCATTCTCACGTGATAAAGACACCGTAACCCGCCCAGGGGACGGCGTGTACTTCACGGCGTTGTCAATCAGGTTCCCGATCAGTTGCCGTACACGACCGCCGTCCCCGTTAATCCAGATCGCTTCGGCATTCTCTTGCCGCAGCTCCAGACCGCGATCTTCGGCGACCGGGCGATACAGGTCGACGATGTCCTCGACGGCCCTGTCAAGTTGTACTCGCTCAATATGGAGTATGTTCTCCCCTGCGTCCAGACGCGCGAGAAGAAGAAGGTCTTCCGCGATGCGCTGAAGGCGATCATAGCGCTCGAGGCTGTCCTCGATCACCAAGCGCAACTCCTCCGCGGATCGTGTTCGAGACAAGGCCAACTCTGCACTTCCGCGCAGGGCGGCAAGCGGGGTGCGCAGTTCATGAGAGGCGTCCGCTGTAAACTGCCGCAACTGCTCAACGTACTGATCGATGCGGGTTAACATTTCGTTGAGCGTGCCCGCCAAGCGATCAAGCTCGTCGTCGGTTCCGGCGAGCGGCACGCGTTCGCCCAGGTTCGCAGCGCCGATCAAGTTCGCCGCCGCCGTGAGTGCCTGTATCGGCTTGAGACTTCGATAAGCCAGGAACCGTCCAACGAACAAAGCTATGGCCGCCGCGACCGCCAGGACGATCACGCAGATTTTTCGGAATCGAGCAAGCGATGCGGTCATACGGTCCAGTAGGTAGCTCGCCTGAGCCGTACACCTGCGCCCATCGGGCGTCGTCACCAGTAGACTGCATGTCCGATACGGGTACGGGTCGCCGGGCGGATTAATGGTTTGGAAGAGCGGACGATGTGTCTGGTCGTACCACCCCTGAGGAGCCGACCAAATCTTGGCGAATGAATCGTCAGCCTCACTGCTGACGAAGATGCGGCCCTTCGTATCGAACAGTCGAAAGGCAAGATCGTGTCGCGTGCGAGCGCCCAACTCGCGGCGAATGACCTGTTCCAACGTCGAATCGTCATTGGAATGCTCGTTCACCGTCAGCATGAACTCGCGAACTTCGCCTTCCAGAAAGGCGTCAATACCCTGGCGAAGCGAGAAGAATACACCCGCGTAAAGAACAGCGCAAAGGGAGCCGCAGACGAATAGCGTCACCGCCGCGCCCCACAAGGTGAGGCGAGCGCCAATGGTCTTCCAGCGACTAGCTGTCTTCGCGAAGGACATACCCGACGCCTCGGATCGTATGGATCAAGCACTTCTCGAACCCGATATCGACCTTCTTCCGTAGTCGATTGATGTGCACGTCGATTACGTTGGTCAGCGGATCCTGGTTCATTCCCCAAACGTGTTCGAGGATCATGGTGCGTGAGAGGACCCGGTCGCTGTTTCGGGCGAGGTACTCGATCAGGGCGGATTCGCGTACGGAGAGATCGATCCTTTTTCCGGCCCGATGGACCGTTCTCGCCAAGAGATCGATCGTCAAATCGGAGACCACAATCGTTGTCGGGGAAGTTCCGTGTCCGCGTCGTAGGAGGGCATGTATTCTCGCTAACAACTCGGAAAAACTGAACGGCTTGGGCAGGTAGTCGTCCGCGCCGAGATTAAGGCCGCGTACGCGATCGTCCACCCCATCCCGCGCAGTCAAGCAGATGATGGGCGAGGAAATACCTTTTTCGCGAAGGTCTCGAATGATGGAGAAGCCGTCTTTGCCGGGGAGCATCAGGTCAAGGACGATACAATCATATTGTTGCGATTGCGCGAGGCGAAACCCATCGACGCCGTTGTTAGCCATGTCGACGGTATAGGAGGCCTCCGCCAGCCCCTTCCCGACGAACGTTGCTACTCCAGGATCGTCCTCCACGACAAGCACACGCATAAAGTACCGCTCCACGAGCACTACGCTTTCATTCTACTCCAAGCACGCCGGAGAAACGAGATCGCCAAGAATGACAGAATTGTAATCTTCGCGTAATGGCCTCTGATGATCCGATGGGTACGATAATAGTAGAAATGGCCAATAGGCGCGATGGCGCATCTCGGTCACACGCAGACGGTTTCGACGATGCGCGGTCGTCGTGACTGAGTTGGAACGGGCGGCTGGCGGGCATTTACCAACGACATCGGGAGAAATGGATTCCACGCGTGAACCGGATTGAACGAGGAGAACAGACATGGTGAGAAGACGGGTATGGATATGGTTCCTGACAATCTTAAGTGGTCTGACAGTGCAAATATGTCTGGCCGGATGTACCTCAGCGCCGGATCAGTTGCCGACGTTTGTCGAGGACTTTACCAGACAGCTATTCGCCGCCTTTCTCTTCTGACCGAGGTCAACGGTTGAAACGATGGCGAATCGCACGCGCAGGGAAAGAATTGCACGAGTGGCATCATAGGAGGTAGGCAGCTTTGACCGACGTCTCAACCGATCCGTTGCGACCAAGAGAATTCGGATTGGGTACAAGTGACATGCGCGAAAGCCGTGGGAGCTTTGTAAACCATCACCGCAAAGGCATCCTGTTCGTTTGCCTCATGCTTTGCCTGGGCGGCGCTTACTCCGCATACACGATGCCGTCATCGGTTTTTCCACAGACGGACTTTCCGCGAGTCGTCCTGCTCATTGACAACGGCGCCATGCCCGCCGACGAAATGATGGCCAGCATCACGCGGCCCATCGAAGAGGCGATGAAGGACATTCCAGGCGTCGTCAACGTCCGTTCGGCGACGGGGCGCGGGTCGGCCGAGGTAAACGTCTTCTTCACCTGGCACACCGACATGGTGCAGGCCGAACTCTACGTCCTGACTCGGCTGTCCCAGATTCGAAGCTCGCTGCCGCCCACGGTTGAAACGGTCGTCCGCCGGCTCACCTTCTCGGCCTTCCCGATCATCGGCATCAGCGTAACGAGCCAAAGCCGCGGCATCACGGATCTCTGGGAACTCGCTCGATATCAGATTAAGCCGCGGTTTCTTAGGATCGACGGCGTGGCGCGGGTGGACCTCGTCGGCGGGCGGGTTCCGGAATACCACGTTGTCGTCGATCCCGTGCGATTGGAGGCGTACCACCTCACCATTGATCAGGTAAGCGATGCACTTGCAAAAACGAACATGTTCACTTCGGCGGGCATGCACGAGGAAAACCACCAGCTCTACCTGACGCTGGTCGACGGGCGCGTCAAGAACGCCTCTGAAATCGAAGATATCGCCATCGCGAACGTCGGACCATCACCGATACGCGTTAGTGACGTCGCCGCCGTTCGACGGGGTGCGGCGCCGCAGTTCAACATCGTCACGGCCGACGGCGTCAATGCCGTCCTGCTGAACATTCGCAGTCAACCGGACGGCAATACGGTCGCCATCGCCGATGCTTTGAACGCCGACCTGGCACAGCTCAAGCTCGAGCTTCCGCAGGACGTGCGCCTGGCATTCTTTTACGACCAATCCCTGTTCGTGCGCGAAGGAGTAGTCAGCGTCTGGGAAAGCATATTTTTCGGGCTGGCGCTCTCCATCGTGGTGCTGTATCTGTTCCTGCGGAGCGTCATCACCACGCTCGTCGCCGCCGTGGCGATTCCGGTCACCGTGCTCATCACTCTATTGGGGATGAAACTGTTCCACATGAGTTTCAATCTGATGAGCCTGGGCGGCATCGCCGCCGCCATCGGACTGGTCATTGACGACGCGATCGTCGCCGTCGAGGCGATTCACGCGAAAATCTGGGCCGGGCATGCGCCGCGCGAGGCGGTCGGACTTGCTCTGCGCGACATCGGGCTTCCACTGGTCGGAAGCACGCTCACGCCGGTCGTGGTGTTCATCCCGCTGGCCTATCTCGACGGCGTCCCCGGCGTTTTCTTCCGCGCACTGGCATTAACAATGGTCGTCGCTCTGTTGACTTCACTGGCGCTGGCCGTCACGCTCACGCCCACGCTGGCCGCAATGTTTTTTCGCCCGCATCACGGTCAGCCCCATTCCGAGCTGGAACAAGGCGGGCCGATCCTGCGGAAGCTAATCGCCGCCTATGAGTGGACGGTCCTGCGTGCCTTGCGACGCGCGGGTCTGGCATCGGTTTGCATCGGGCTGGTCATCGTGGCCGGTGTTTTCGTGTACTCTCGGCTGGAATCGGATTTCCTTCCGGCCATAGACGAAGGGGCGTTTGTACTGGACTATTTTTCCAGGCCGGGCACGAGTCTTTCCGAGACGGATCGAATGCTCCGACGCGTTGAGACCATTCTTCGGAGCACGGAGGAGATCGAAAGCTACTCGCGGCGCACGGGCGCGCAACTTGGGTTGGCCGTCACTGAACCGAACACCGGTGACTTCCTGGTAAAGCTCAAGCCAAACCGCACTCGTACGACTGAAGAGGTTACCGACGAGCTGCGCGAGAAGATTAGCGCCGCCGAACCGGCCCTCCACACCGAATTCCCCGGCGTGCTCAACGATCTCATCGGCGATCTCACCTGGAGCCCGAACCCGGTGGAAATTAAGGTGTTCTCCGACGATGTAGGCCTGCTCAAACAGAAAGCCGGTGAGATTGCCAAGGCGATTGATTCGGTGCCGGGTGTGGTGGACATCAACGACGGCCTCATTGTCGCCGGACCAACGCTCAGCTTCAGGGTTCGGCAAGACGAGGCCGCCCGCGCCGACATGACCGTGCAGCAGATCGGATCGGCGGTGGAAACGTCGCTTCTTGGAAAGGTGTCGTCCTACGTGCTCACCGGTGATAGAACCATCGACATCCGCGTGTTGCTGGCGGCCGACAACAAAGACCGCGAGACCGCAATCACACGCCTGCCCATCCGCTCCGCCGGCGGACAGGTGCTAACGCTCGGCGACGTGACGAAGGTCCAGCACCAGGCCGGACTGCTTGAAATGCACCGTGAGGACTTGCGCCAACTAGTAGCCGTGTCGGCGCGATTTTCCGACCGCGATCTTGGAAGTGGAATTGCGGCGATCAAAGAAACGCTGGACAAGACCATCACCATGCCCGCGGGCACGCAAATCGAATATGGCGGCCTCTATCAACAACAGCAGGAATCTTTCCGCAACCTGACCCTCGTCCTCGTGATGGCCGTCTTGCTCGTGTACCTCGTCCTACTCTTGGAGTTTCGTTCGATCCTGCATCCCCTGGCCATCGTCATCGGCGCCGTACTCGCCCTCTTCGGCGTGGTCATGGCCCTGTGGTTGACCAACACCTCGCTCAACATCGTTTCATTCCTCGGCGCAATCATCGGCGTCGGTATCGTGGCGAAGAATGGAATCCTAATGCTGGATTTCGTGGATCAGCTCCGAGCGCGCGGGTTGCCGCTCATCGACGCACTCGTGCAATCCGGTCGCCGTCGGTTGCGTCCCGTGTTGATGACGACGCTGACGGCCTTCCTGGGTTTGCTTCCGTTGGCCTATGGCATTGGCGCCGGCGCGCAGATGCTAAGGCCGCTGGCGATCGGAATCATCGGCGCACTGTGCATCTCATTGCTGTTGTCGCTGGTGGCCACGCCCGTGTGCTATTACGTCCTAATGCGCATTCTACGGCTGGACAAGTCGGCGCCGACCGTGGAAACACTGCTGTTGGCCGCGGCTCAAAAACCCGCCCGCGTATATCGAACGGGCGGACAGGCTGCGGCGATCGAAGTTGTGAGTGACGCTGAGGTGGAGCCTACCGCGTCTTCTACACCTGTGGAACCTCCTGCGAGAATGTCATGAAACGTTACAAAAAGCATCCCGTGTCGATGGTCGCGATCTTGCTTACCGGGCCGTCATTGTTGCTGATCGGATGTCGCCACGAAGAGTCCTCCCAAGATTCCGAGCAAGTGGGTGAGACAGCGCCCGTATCGGTGCGTTGTGCGGCCGCGTCTGTGACTACGCTGCGTCCATCCATCGAACTGGTTGGTACGCTCATGAGCATGCCCGAAAAGACCGCCGTCTTGTCCACTCAGGTCGCGGGACAGGTTCGATCCGTCCGCGTCGTCGAGGGTCAGCGTGTCCACGCGGGAGAAGAGCTTCTTCAACTGGACGATCGCTCCGCGGAAGCCCAGCGTGCCAAGGCTCGTGCAGCGGTCGAGGAAAACCGGGCGATCGTGGCGCGCTTGAAGCATGGCTCGCGTACCGAGGACATTGACGTCGCGCGTCAGGAGTTACTTAGGTCCGAGACGAATCTGCGCCTGATGCGCGCGAAACTCGAATCGGGAGTGGAATCGCAGGAGTTGCACATTGTCTCCGGGTTGGAACTTGCCCAGCGGAAATCCGCCGTCGAGAGCGCGGAGGCGGAAGTCGCCGCCAATCAGGCGCGACTAAGGCTGGTCGAAGTGGGCCCGCGTCCGGAGGAGATCGCGGAAGCCCAGGCAAGGCTCGCGGGCGCCGAGGCGGATCTCGCTACGGCTGAACTCTTCTGGGAACTCATGCGCGTCACGGCCCCGATGGACGGCGTCGTCATGGACCTTCCGGTTCGGCAAGGGATGTACGTTAGCACGGGCACGACGCTGTTGACATTGGCCGATTTGTCAACCTTGTTCGCCCGGACACGAGTGCCGACGACGTAC
>JAGVHG010000146.1 GCA_020056715.1 Phycisphaerae bacterium
TCGCATCCATGCCGTAAGTCCTCCAAAAACAACAACTTGGAAGACTTCATCGGCTCAACTCACAGCCTCGCGTGAGCCCATCCGGCGCTGTAGTACTAGGATGCCTCCCCGAACAAGATATGCCGGCAGTACGGAAGACACGGATCAGTGAATCATCGCATGACGTTCACGCCGGACTGGCCCCGAGTTGACGCTGCGGAGTATGTGCGGGCGTTCGGCGCCCGGCCCGTCGTGGTGGCCCGGGCGCCCGGTCGCGTCAATCTCATTGGTGAGCACACGGACTACAACGAGGGCTATGTGCTGCCGTTTGCCATCGATCGTGCCGTCCACGTTGCCGCAGGCACCGGCGCGAAAGCCCAGTTGCGCGTAACCTCCGCCGCGCTGGGCGAAACCGTGACTTTCCCTTTGGAAGGATGCGGCCCTGCTGCCGAACCATCTTTCGCAAACTACATCCGCGGTGTGGCTTACGGACTACGCCGACTTGGAATACCCCTGGCTGGTGCGAATCTGTGGATCGGGGGTGATCTTCCGAGTGGCTGCGGCCTGAGCAGTTCCGCCGCCCTTTCGGTGGCTTGCGCGACCGCACTGGCCGGGTTATCCAACACGGAGCTGGACTCCATCGATCTTGTCCTGGTTGCACAACAGGCTGAGCGAGACTTCGCCGGGACTCCCTGCGGCATCATGGACCCGTACGTCAGCGTCTTCGGCCGAGCCGGCCATCTGCTGTTGTTGGACTGTCGTGCCGTTGCCCACCAATTCGTACAGCTTCTCCTCCCTGGCTATTCCTTGGTGGTGATTCACAGCGGCGGCGACCGTGAACTTGCGGGAGAGGCGTACGGGCGCCGTGTGAAGGAGTGCGAGTCCGCCGTCGCGAAGCTCGCCGTTGAGGATCCCTCGATTCACACGCTTCGCGACGTAAGCTTGGACACCCTCAACCGCGCCGCCACCCGATTGTCGCCCGTTCAGCTTCGTCGCGCTCGCCACGTTGTCACCGAGAATAACCGAGTACAAGCGGCAGTGGAGGCGCTGAATCAGGCAGATACCGATGAATTGGGACGTCTTCTCTTTGACTCCCACGACTCCCTCAGGGACGATTACGAGGTCTCTTGCGATGCAATCGAAGAATTGATGAACATCGTGAGACCATCGAACGGCGTGCTCGGCGCTCGCATGATCGGCGGAGGTTTCGGGGGCTGTATTTTGGTTCTCGTGCGTTCGGGGGCGGTGGATCCAATGCTCGCCAAGGTCCGTCGGAAGTACGATCCGCGGCATGAAAGCCCATCGCGCGCTTTCGTGGTTCAGCCGTCGGACGGGGCGAGGTGTTTGCGGTTGTAGGTGTTCCCATGTCACGCCCTCGGAAAAATAGGATCCTGCCGTTGGGGAACTGGCCGTGGGTGCTGGTCTCGGTGTGTGTGGTCACCGGCCAGTTACGCGCTGGGCCGATCAGGCCGACCGCCGGATTTAGAATCACCCAGAGCGTGGAGCTGGAACCCGGCGTTTATAGGCTCCCCGACCCAAAAGACGAAGGGGCCATCATCGTAGAGGGAGACGGAATCACGCTCGATTTTTCGGGTGTGACGCTGGACGGCGCGCCCCAGGGAGCGGCCGACGACGAGTTCACGGGCCGGGGGATCGTCATCCACGGTCGAGACGTGACCATCAAGAACGCCCGCGTAAAAGGCTACAAGATCGCCATCCACGCGCAAGACTCGCCGGGAATCACGTTGACCGGCTGTGACGTGTCCCGGAATTACCGCCAGCGCCTGAAGAGCACACTCGACCACGAGGACCTGGACGACTGGCTCTATGGTCACGAGAACGACAACAACGAGTGGTTGCGATACGGGGCCGGAATCTACTTGGTTAACTGCCCTCGTGCGACGATCTCCAACTGCCGTGCTCGAAACGGTCAGAACGGTCTTTGTCTGGTGCGTAGCGACGAGGTCCATGTGGTGGACAACGACATGTCTTTCCTGAGCGGCTGGGGCCTGGCCATGTGGCGCTCCAGTCACTGCGACGTCTTCAACAACAAGTTCGATTGGTGCATCAGGGGCTACAGCCACGGCGTCTATTCGAGGGGCCAGGACTCGACCGGCATTCTGGTCTATGAGCAGTGCCATGACAACGTATTTGCCTTCAACAGCGCTACCCACGGCGGCGATGGGTTCTTTCTCTATGCCGGTAACGAGACGCTCCAAAAGACCGGAGCCGGGGGTTGCAATGACAATCTCGTGTATCGCAACGACTTCTCGCACGCCGCCGCTAACGGGATCGAGGCGACCTTTTCCAAGGGCAACCGTTTCATTGAAAACATCCTCGACGAATGTGAACACGGCGTGTGGGCGGGCTATTCGATCGACTCAATCATCTCCGGGAACATCATCCGCCACTGCCGTAACGGCGTGTCGATCGAGCACGGGCGCAATAACCGAGTCATGGACAACACCATTGAGGATACCGAGACGGGTGTGCACCTCTGGTGGGACAACGACGAAGACCTCTTGGCGAGTGTGTTCTGCAAGGCCAACGATGCCTGTCCATCCACGGACAACATCGTCACCAAGAACCGCTTCTCGCAGGTCAAAACCGGCGTCCATTTGATGGATGACACGCGGAATCGCGTGGGGGACAACTTCTTCGAGGACGCCGAAACCCCGATCCGGCTGAAAGGACGAGTCGATGGCCTGCAACTCGTTCTTGAACCCTCCCTTCGCGGTCGTGTGCAGAGTGAATCGCCAAGTGAGATCATCTTTCAAGAGTCCTTCCCGTCGCTTCCAGCGGCGGAATCGATCACGCCCCGTCAGCGTGAGCGGCTCGAGGCCCGAAGGGGTCGGCAGGATGCGATGCTTCCGGACACAGCCCTGCGCGGACGCCGCTTCATCTTCGTGGATGACTGGGGCCCGTATGACTTCACGGGTGTTCGGTTGTTCCCATCCCGTATCGCGGGTGGTTCGACAGCCAAGCTCAATCTGCTGGGCCCTGCGGGATCGACGTTTCAAACGGACAAGATCGCGGGCGACGTGACGGTGGACCCGCAAACCGGTTCCCTGCCGGCCCGGATCACGCTTCTAGCGGCGCGAGACGGACTGGCCGAGATCGGGGTGGATTTCCTGGTCGGAGGACAACGGCTCTCGGCGCGCGGAGTCTTGTTGCGAAGCAATTGGCGGGTGTCGCTCTACTCCTGGTCAACCGACGAGGATCCGCGCAGCGGCGACGAGTCTTGGAAAAAAATCATTGCGGGCCGGCCTCTGGAAAGTGTCACCACGACCGCGGTCGATTTTGTTTGGGGCTCGCGCGGGCCAACCCCTAAAGTCCCTGCCGATCATTTCGCGGTGGTGGCTACGACAAAGGTAAATCTACCCAAGGGCCGCTGGCGGTTCGTAACCGTGTCCGATGACGGAGTCCGCCTCTTTGTCGACGGGAAGCCAGTTCTTGCCAACTGGACCTGGCACGGACCCACGCGGGACGAAGCCGTCATCGAGGTGGAGGCCGGTGAGCATGAGGTGCGTATCGAGTACTTCGAGATCGACGGGTACGCGCAGCTTCAATTCACCATCGAACCTCCGGATAGATAAGGCAATTACACCCGGATTATTCATACTGCCCCGATTGAAGGTGGGCGAGGCTGGGCGGGCGACGGCCATGATGCGTTGTGCACAAGTTGGGCATGATGCGTGCAGAAA
>JAGVHG010000124.1 GCA_020056715.1 Phycisphaerae bacterium
CAGTTCGCCGACCACTTCGGCGATCAGCTATTGGCCGCCGCCAAGATCCACGACTACCTCGGCTTCGAACCGCTGGGAAACATCGAAGTCAAGACCGGCGGGGCGACGGGCGGTTCCTCCGTGCTGGCCGCGGCGCAGGCAGTCGCCTCGGGTTATGCGAGTTGCGTCCCCGTCGTCGGCTGGGAACGCATGGATGAAGTTTCGACGAAGGTCGGCAATGCCTACATCGCCAGCGCCGCGTGCAAGGATTTCGAGAGTGAGCTGGGCTGGATGTACGCCTCGTACTACGCTCTCATGGCCCAGCGATATCAGTTTGAAAACGAAGTGCCGCGCGAGACGCTCGCCAAGATCGCCTGCAAGAACCACGGGTACGCCTGCTACTCGCCCTACGCCCAGAACCCGGGAAAGTACACCGTCGACGACGTCCTCAAGAACGGCATCGTGTCCGACCCGCTGTCGTTTTTGGAATGTTGTGTGATGAGCGTGGGCGCCGTCGTCTTGATCCTCGCCGACGAGGAGACGGCCTTCAAACTTTCCGATCACCCCGTGCGCCTCACCGCCATCTGCGGCGGAACGCACACCCTCCGCACGGCCGATCGCCGGAACATGCCCATCCTGTTGCTGCCCAACGAGGACGAGAAGACCTACAAAGATTACTTCGGCGGCAAGCGCCACGAATGGCCCGGTTTCAGTTCATTTTTGGCGGCGCGCATGGCGACGTACCTCGCGTACCACATGGCCGGGATCAAGGATCCTATGGAGGACTTCGACCTGCTCGAAACTCACGACGCCTTCACCATCAGTGACATTCAGACGTACGAGGATCTTGGTTTGCGTCCCTACGGTCGAGGCCGGGAGTTCATCGACTCCGGCGACGCCTATTACGAAGGCCGACTGCCCACCAACCTGTCCGGCGGATTGATCGGCACCATGCACGCCGTGGGCGCAACGGGCATTTTTCAGATTATCGAAGCGATGTGGCAATTGCAGGGCAAGTGGGACAAGTTCCACGCCGACCCGGAGCGTTGGACGCGTTACGGCAAGAAAAAGCCGGCCGACTTTCGCAGCCTTCAAGTGCCCAACGCCAAACGCGCGTGTACCGTATCCCACGCCGGTACTGGCAGCCACGTGACCGTCGCCGTCTTGGAAAAGGAGAAAGGGTAAACCATGACCGTCGAACTCAACGGCACGATCGCCGAGCCGGTCTCCCAGGACCCCTTGGTGATAAAGAACCTGAAGACTTGGTACCACGCCCACTCCTACGGCGGTTGGAGTCAGTTCTTCACTGGACTGGCCAAGGGCCGCCTTCTGGCCACGCGCTGCACCAATCCGCGCTGCGCCGAGAAACGGCTGTGGTTGCCGCCGCGATGCGAATGTCCCGATTGCTGGCACCCGATGGAATGGGCGGAAGCGCCGAAGATCGGTGAAATCTACACCCACACCACGGTCGAGTACCCCGGCGAGCTTTTCCGGGCCAGCACACCGTGTCCGCTGATCAGCGTCTCCATCGAGGGAGTGTGCACCAAAATGATGAGTTACCTGAAAGAGGGCAAGCCGCGCATCGGGATGCCCGTCCGCGCCGTCTTCAACACGTCGCGCCCGACGAACACCATCCTCGACCTCGCCTGGGTTCCTGCATGACCGTTCAGTAATCTGCAACGCCCATCAGGATCCGGAGCACAAGCTGGTTCAGAATGCGACGTAAAACCCCTCTCCCCCACGGGGGGAGAGGGTAGGGTGAGGGGGTTTCGCCGGTGTGCCACTGCTGTCTCAGCAGTGCGTCTTGTACGGCGTGCAAACGCGGGCCTTGATCCAGGCCGTCAAACGCAACCTCGACCGCTTCCCACCAGACTTCATGTTCCAACTTAGCGATCGGGAGTTCGTCCATTTGAGATCACAGTTTGTGACCTCAAGTTCCAGGGGCGGGCGGCGCTATGCGCCCTACGCCTTCTCCGAACAGGGCGTGGCCATGCTCTCCAGCGTGCTCAAAAGCAAGCGGGCCGTCCAAGTCAACATCGAGATCATGCGCACATTCGTACGCCTTCGCCGGGTCCTCGCCACGCACAAAGCGCTGGCCCGTAAGATCGGGGCCATGGAGCAGAAATACGACGGGCAATTCAAGGTCGTGTTCGAGGCCCTACGGGCGCTCATGGAACCGCCCAAGCGTACCAAGAAGCCGATCGGGTTTCATGCGGAGCATCCGGCGTGAGGTCCAGCGATTTTGCTCGACATTAAACCCAACCCGCATCCCGGCGAGCTGGGGTGCCTTCGTCGCTCCGTGGCTTTTCGACTTTTCGACTTTTTGACGTTTCGGCGTTTTTGCCCTTGTTTCCGCCCCGCCGCCGTGGTAAAGTCTCCGTGAATCCGTGAAAGTCTCGGTGCGTCGCTCTGAGCTTTCCCGGCGCCTTTCCGTCTACGAAGGAGGAGAGTATGGCACTCAACAACTCACGATTTCGGATTCTGGGGATAGCGTTCCTCGGTATCGTCGCAACCGCGGCCTACACCCAAACCGCACCCATCGTCACGAATGTTCGCGGCGGACGTCCGGTCGCGGCGGACGACGCGTCGATCGTACCTTCGCCGGAAGTAGGGCCTGGAGGCTACCAGGGAGGCTCACATGCCGAAAAGCCAACCCAAGAGAAGCAGA
>JAGVHG010000022.1 GCA_020056715.1 Phycisphaerae bacterium
ACTCACGACCTCCTTGTTCGAGTTAACTGGCGTCACACCAGTAACTTAACTCACAAGGAGGTCGTAAAACAGGGGCGCTTCTGAATAATTCGGGCTAGCAGGAGGTCACGCGCTGACCGGCGGATGTCGTCCTGCCGGTCCATTTCCATCTCTTCTGGGTCGACGTCCTCATCGTAGAGGCTGGGATCGAACGGCTCAGTCTGCCTGGTCTTCTCCAGATACTCGACCAGTTGCCACTGCTCGAAGATGTATTTGATCTCAGCGACGAAGGCGGGGATTTCCGCCCGGCACTCAGGGTCGTGTTCCGCAACTTACAAGAAGTTGAGGAACTTCTCCCCGATCAGGTAATCAAGCGCGTTGTCAGTTCCGAACTCATCTTCAATGTTTCGGGCGGCTTCGGATTGCTCAATCCAGATCTTGGACGGCTTCAACGGTTCATCTGTTGTCAAGATACGATTCCCAGTAGTTTAGGGTTACGGATTTTCAGATCGCCCCTGAAGCCGCTTCTGCAAAGTGGAGTACCTCTTCCTGGCGTCCGCCCTGTTCACGGCAATTCGACCATCTCAAGGTTAGTAGGTCCGCGACAAAACCAATGCGGGTTTCTTATCGCTGGATTACCGCGTCGAGCTCGGCCAAGAGACCCGGGAGGTCGCCATCGCAGTGTTTCTGCGCGAAGTGGCGCAACGGAACGGGGGGCGGATCGTCTTTGCAGTCCGCGCACCTGCCGTGGGCAGCCAAGACGTCAAACGATTGCGGGAAAGCGGTCAGCAGTTCTCGTACCGTGGTATTCGCATCAAGGCGTTGCATAGCGTAGGAGACTCCGTTTTGTTGCTTCCGTCCAAGTCGCTTCTATGTTCACGCGTTTGCCTTGCATCAGGCACGCATGGCGAGGTTGGCATGCTCGGATCTTCGTCCGTGCGGATGGCCAGACGGCTCCGATCTGAAGACCGCGACAAAAGAGCCGATGTCATTGGCCTATCACCCGTTTTCGGCCGGCGCGCTGGGCCTTTGCACGTTGAAGGACGGCCGCTGGCACGGTTCGCCGGCTAGGCTTTTGCGCCCGCTGGGCCGAACGCCGCGAGGGTAGTCTTGCGGATTTGCTCTCCGCCGTCCCAGCCGTCGCCTTCGTAACCGGGACGGTCGCCACATCAATGCCGAACACTTCGGACAACTCGCTCTCGTCCAGCGTACGCTGGCTGGCTTTCTTGGCCTTCGTGACGACCGCCTTGGCGGCGTCCTCTGCCACCAGCTCCGCGTGATTGACCCCGCGCAAGACGAACAGCAATTCGGGTTTTTCGTCCAGCCGCGCGCCAATGCCGTACATCACCGCAGCGACGTGCTTGCACATGTCCGCCCAGTCCGGGCAGGAGCAGTCCAGGCCAATCTCCCCCGGGCGCGGGAACAGACCACGGTCCTTGTCCGTGACAGCGGCCATCACATGATTGGAAAGCTTGCCCTGAAGCAGTTCGAGCAGCGAGCCTACTTTTCCCGTGCAGGAATCCTTGACGCGCCGCCACTTGTCCTTCGGGAGCGGTTTGATCGTGATCTGGATGTCGTAGATTACCGATCCACTTACCTTAGCCGTAATCCGACCCTTGGCAATGTCCAGATGGCAGACCGAGCCATTACGCACGTACGTACGGCCGCGGGGCAGGCGGTTTTCGTAATCGCTGAACTTCTCAAGATGTTCGCACCAGGCCCGGCCCCAGAACGTGCGGGCGATCTGCCGCCCCTCGATTCGCACAGGCTGGATGTTGAGACCCTTCTTTCGCAGCTTCTCCATTTTCAGGATTGCCTGGGCGCGGCGCTGTGCCACTGGCACGTACGGTCGCCATTGCCATCCGTAAGCCATATTTCAGTCCTCCGTAGCTCTCGCGATATCCAATCGAACCAGATCGAGCAGTTCGCCGTCGCTCATTTCCGTTACGAGCTTCGGAATGCCTTCCTCGAGAATCTCTCCGGCCAGTGCCGTCTTGTCCCGGATGAGGGTGTCGATCTTCTCCTCAATGGTACCCTGGCAGACAAACTTGTGAACCATAACGTTTCGCGTCTGGCCGATACGGAACGCTCGGTCCGTAGCCTGATTCTCAACGGCGGGATTCCACCAGCGATCGAAGTGCAACACGTGGGTGGCGGCAGTGAGGTTCAGACCGGTACCGCCGGCCTTGAGCGACAGGACCATGAACGGCGGGCCTCCTTCGCACTGGAACTCATCCACGAGTGGCTTGCGCTTCCCGACCGCCGTACCTCCGTGCAGCACCAAGCCCGCCCGGCCGAACACCGTCTCCAGAAAGCTAGCAAGCGGCGCCATCATCTCGCGAAACTGTGAAAATACCAGCACCTTTTCCTGCCGCTCGGCGATTTCCTCGCACAGCTCGCGTAACCGGTGGAACTTGCCGCTGTCATCCGCGGCGTAGGCGCCCGTGCCGAGCCACTGGTCTGGGTGATTGCAGATTTGCTTGAACCGCATGATGAACGCCAGGATGAGCCCGCGGCGGGCGATGCCGTCCTGTTTCTCGCGGAGCGCTTCGCGCAGCGCGCGGACCGATTCTTCATACAACACCGCTTGCTTCTTGCTCAAGTGGCAGAAGGCCTGCAACTCCACCTTGTCCGGCAAGTCGGCGATGATGGACTTGTCTGTCTTCATTCGGCGCAAGATGTACGGCGACACCAGCTTGCGAAGCGGGCCGTACTGGTCCTTCGACCGCTGCTCCAGGCGCTTGACGAATCCGCCAAACGTCTTGACCGACCCGAGGAGTCCGGGGCAAAGGAAGTCGAAAATCGACCACAGGTCGGTCAGCCGGTTCTCGACGGGCGTGCCGGTCAGGACGATCCTCGCGGCGGTCTTGAGTTGTTTGACCGCCCGAGTTTGGCGGGCCGCCGGGTTCTTGATGGCCTGGGCCTCGTCGAGGACGACCAGCGACCAATCAGCCGCCGCGAGCCAATCCATCCGCGTCACCATCGAATACGTGGTCAGGACGGCATCGACGCCGGCCAGCGCACGTTCCGGGTGCTTGCCCGCGGCTTTCAACTCATCCGGGTCGGACTGTGACGGATGCGCGAAGAAGCATTGCAGCGCCGGTGCGAATCGTTCGATCTCCGCCTTCCAGTTGGCCAGCAACGATGCCGGTAGGACCAACAAGGCTGGGCGCGATGGGTGGTCCGCCGCCTTCCCCGCAGGGGGTCGTCCCCCCTTCAACATCAACAGCAGCGACAGCACCTGAATGGTCTTGCCGAGTCCCATGTCGTCGGCTAGGCACGCGCCCAACCCGAGTCGTGAAAGCAGCCACAGCCACTTCACCCCGGTCATCTGATAGGGGCGTAACGTGGCGCGCAGGTCTGGCGGCGGGACGGCCGCGCCGATGTTGCCTGGCTGTCGCATCTGCCGCAGGCTCTCTTCGAGCCACGGGCCGGCGCGGACCTCGGACCAGGCAGCCGTCGGCCCGTCGAATAAGCCGGCATCAGCCGTGTCGATTGGCGCCCCCGCAAGCAGACGCATACCTTGAAGAAACGAAACACCGTCCCGCCCCGATTCCTTCTCGACATGCTTCCAGTGCTTCAGTGCCTCCTGGAGCTTCTCCCGGTCCACCTCGACCCATCGGCCCTTCAAGAACACCAGGCCTTCCGATCCTTCCAAGATTCTCCGCCACTCCTCTGCCGTGAGCTTCTCGCCGTCCAGGGTCAATTCCGCCTTGAAATCCAGCATGGCGTCGACGCCAAACTGGGAGGGACTGTTCCGGCCTATCGAGACGCCGACTCGAACGCGCGGTGCCTGCCGCGTCCACCAGTTCGGCATGCGTACCAGAAGGCCGCTCTCCTCCAGTAGCGGAACGTCGCACAGCAAGCGGTGGGCCTCAGTCGGTGTCCATGCCAACGGCTGGAACACCTGGCCGCTGTCCACCAGTTCCCGGACCCAGGGACACCGCTCCGCCGCGTGCTGCACCGGCGTCAGCAGATTGACCAGCATCTTTCTGTTTCGGGCACCGCCGTATTCCTCCAGCGCTTTGCCCAGCGGCTGATACTGAACGCGGCCACCGTCGAGGAGCCTGGGCGCGTACGTGGCAAGGAACGCAAACGGGTATTCCGGATTGCGCTTGTTCTCCGCCAGGTGAAAACATACGCGACCCACGCGGTGCCACAGGGGACTCCGCCGCCGCAGCCATTCGCCCAGTCCGCCTGGCTGCGATGCGATCTCGCGACGCACCGCCCCATCCAGTTCCTTCCACATCCCCGCCAGGGTCTCAGCCCGCAGGTACTCGCCGCCGCGCATGGGGGGCGCGGCGATGGCTATCTCCGCAAGCTCTTCGAGTGGCGCAGGCAGCGGTTGCTTGAGATCTTCGGCTGGCTCGGGGATGTGGCAGAGTTCGGTTAAGTACCGCTCGCCCAAGCCGCGCCAGAAAGCGAATGCCGGCGGCAGCGCCTCCCTGTCCTGGAGCGTGGCCAGACGGAGGAGAAGCTCGTTGGAGCCCTTCGCGAACGCGTCCCGAATGGAATCGGCCACCGTTTTCGGCAAGGCTACGGCGCCAGCTTCGACACCGCCTGTGCCGGCGACCTCGAACAGCGCCAAGTGTCCACTGGGCGTCAAAGCGATGTTGAGCATTGATCCGCCTCCTGTCACTTCTCGCTGCCCTTTGCGGCCTGACGATGAGCCATCGCGAAGCATGGTAGCGGAGGGTAGTGGGTCTTACGACGGTCGTTGCGGCCGGTGAAATCTTGCCAGCAAGCCATCCGCTTTGATTCGGGGAGGGGTTCGGACCGATCGAGGCACGCCGGGTTGGCTGGCACGGATGACGGCGTGTTGGTCGGGTCGGACGGTCCCCAGGCTACGCTCAGCAGGAACGCACGAAACGGATCGGTCCATCAGAACTGGGTCGGACCGATCCATCGGCGGTTGCTACGAGGAGACATCAAAATGAATTACGACATGGACGAACGGTTTGACTACGGCGATAGGCTCCCGATTGTGCCCGTGGAGCGCGACCAAAGCTATGGCGGCGTACCTGGTCTTCCGGATGAGGAGCTCGCCGATCCTGCGGAACTCGAGCGGCAGGCTATGATCGCGGATTGGGGACCGATTCTGTCCCTGCCCGTCAAGAGCGTATACGGCGGTTTCCGCCCGGCCCTCGACGAGTTTGGCCACATCGAGGGAGCATTCGGCACCGTGGACTTCGAGCGGCTGCACGGCCCATTCGACAAGGCCCGGTACAAGGCCGACAAGCTGGAAGAGGATGTTCGCGACGCGGTGATTACACTGGGTATAATCTCGGCCCGACTGCCTGCAGAGAGCGTGAACTCACTTCAAGAACGACTCCGGGACGACTCCTTCGACATCGATGACCTAGAAGGTGCCGACGAGTACGGGTTTGCGCGCTTTTACACACGTATCAAACGACTGCGGTCCGAAATTCGGGAGCTGCGCCAGTTCAGTTGGGAGCATCGGAACGCGGAATGATCGGCGTTCAATCTGTCGACCCTTCCGTGCGATAGTGCGTGCGTCAGGGTGACCACGATCCGCATGAAGTGGGTGCCGCGCAGCGGAAGCGTCCCCCTGTGAACGAAACGCTTCCCGTTTGCGCCCGCTTGGCATTTTCGTTTGGCGCCACGGGACCGGGAGCCTGTTCCCGCCGCCTCGATGGCCCACGATCGGTCAAGAACGACTTCCGGCCTAGCGAGCCGGGCGTCGGTCTTGGCGTCGCGCCCGCGGGGCAGCCGCAGGTCAAGGCCTATAATTACCCGTTTGGGGATCCCGGAGCCTCAGCCCGAACCACTTGTTGGAAAAGAAAAAACACACGGCCACGCATCGGTTGCAATTCGCCCAGAGGATGGCTATATTTCGGCCATGATCCGACGAAGCATCTTGCCCCGCCTCGAACAGGCCTTGTCACAACGCCCCGTTGTGCTGCTCCACGGCGCGCGCCAAACCGGCAAGACAACCCTGGTTCGCTCGATTGCCGAACGAAACCCCAAAGGCCGGTACGTGACGCTCGACGACGCGACACTGTATTCCGCCGCCCAAGAGAACCCCGCAGGCTTTCTTTCCGGTCTCACTGCCACGCAAGAGCCCCAGCCCGCCAACTTGGTCCGGGGCCGGTCTTTCGAACCTGTTGTCATTGATGAGGTACAGCGGGTGCCTGAACTGTTCCGCGCGATCAAACTGTCCGTCGATCGAGACCGGCGTCCCGGCCGGTTCCTGATGACCGGGTCGGCGAACGCGCTGCTGATTCCGAAGGTGTCGGAATCCCTCGCCGGAAGAATGGACTTGGTCAACTTATGGCCCTTGTCCCAAGGAGAGATCGAGCGAACTCAAGAAGCGTTCGTCGATATCATTTTCAGCAAGGGGCTCCCATTGCGAGTCAAGGCGGAACAAGACTCGGCCGGCCTGTTCGAGCGAATTGCGCGAGGAGGGTACCCTGAGGTATTCTCGCAAGAGCCGAAATGGCGGAGTTCCTGGTTTGAATCGTACTTGACCACAATCCTCCAGCGGGACATTCGGGATCTCGCGAACATCGAAGGCCTCGCCATGTTTCCTCGACTGCTGCGGCTCTTGGCCGGCCGCGCAGGATCGCTGCTGAACTTCGCCGATGTCTCACGCGGCCTCGCCATGCCTTTGACGACACTCAAGCGATATTTCGCGTTACTGGAGGCCACATTCCTTGTTCGCACACTTCCGCCGTTGTTCACACGCACCGGGCAGCGCCTCGTAAAATCACCGAAAATTTATCTGACCGACACGGGGCTGATGACTCAATTGTTGGGAGTCGATCAAACTCGCCTTGCCCGAGATCCTGTTCTATCGGGGCCGCTTGTGGAGAACTTTGTCGTCATGGAGCTTATCAAGCAGGCGACGTGGAGCAGCACGAGAGTCGAGATGTTTCACTTTCGAACCGCCGTCGGGCGCGAGGTGGACATCGTCCTCGAAAGCCCATCCGGAGACCTCGTCGGCATCGAGGTGAAGTCCGGCGCCTCCGTGAAAGGTGATGACCTCAAGGGACTCGATGCCCTAAAGGAGGTCGCCAAGTCGCGGTTCCATCGCGGGATCGTTTTGTACACCGGCCAGGAGGTCGTTCCCTTCGCAGAGAACATTCACGCCGTCCCGCTCAGCGCGCTTTGGCAATGGTCGGAAGGGTAGCATTCCCCGAGCGTGCCGCGAAGGCTCCGCATCCCGCACCGACCGCGGAGACTTTCAGCCTGCACCGCTGGAAGTCATTCCCACAGCCCTTCGACGGGCCCAGGATCCTTTTCCTACCACTTTCATGGATGATCACGCTAGTGTCCGGTTAACCGATTTTTGTTTTCTTGCAAACGCATGAATGACAACAGCTTACGCGCGATGATGAACGTTTTCGATTTCAACTTGCTGCATCATTTCGGCCATGATACGCCGCGATTTTCGCGGAAAGGCATGGCCAATGAACACTGGACAGATCATCTTCGCTCAACTCATGGACTTCTTGCCGAGACACGAATTCAATTGCTGCGTGCAGCGTTATTCCGGCAACCACCGAATCCGAAGCTTCTCCTGCCTCGACCAGTTTCTCTGCATGGCTTTCGCACAACTGACCTATCGCGAAAGCCTACGGGATATCGAAACCTGTCTGCGGGCCATGCACCCCAAGCTCTATCACGCCGGCATCCGCGGCAACGTGTCGCGGAGCACCATGGCCGATGCCAACGAAACCAGGGACTGACGCATCTACGCCGACTTCGCCGCGGTGTTGATCACCCGAGCGCGGCATCTCTATGCCCAAGACGAGTTCGGCGTGACCCTGGAACAGACCGCCTACGCTTTCGATTCGACCACGATCGATCTGTGCCTGTCGCTGTTCCCTTGGGCAAAGTTTCGCAAGCGCAAGGGCGCCGTCAAGCTGCACACGCTGCTCGACCTGCGCGGCGGAATCCTCTGTTTTGTTCATGTTTCTAACGGAAAAACGCACGACATCCGTGCCCTCGACGAACTGCTGATCGAGCCGACGGCCTTCTACATCATGGATCGCGGCTATATCGACTTCGCTCGTCTCCATCGCTTCACTCGGTCTCTGGCCTTCTTCGTGGTTCGCTCGAAGCGCAATCTCGACTTTACCCGTCGTTCATCTCGCCCCGTGGACCGATCGACGGGATTGCGGAGCGATCAAACCATTGTCCTGGATGGTCCCAAGACCTCCCAGGAGTATCCCGACCAGCTTCGTCGCGTTGGCTATTGGGACGAGAAAACGGGCAAGCGGTTCGTGTTTCTGACCAACAACTTCGATCTTGCGCCTCTGGTGGTTGCGCAGTTGTACAAATGCCGCTGGCAAGTCAATCTGTTCTTCAAATGGATCAAACAGCACTTGCGCATCAAGGCCTTCTACGGCACGTCGGAGAACGTGGTCAAGACGCAGGTCTGGACCGCCATCGCCGTCTACGTGCTCGTGGCCATCGTGAAGAAGGAACTTGGGATGGACCGCAGCCTCTACGAAATCCTCCAAATCCTGAGCCTCACGCTTTTCGAGAAAACGCCTATTTTGCAGGCACTTTCTGCACGTTACGACGAGTTGGAAAACACGGAGAATCATAACCAATTGTTGCTGTTCGACTTATAACCGGACACTAAGTAGGAACGAGGAATCATTTACGCTGCTTTGGCGTGGAGTTCGTCATGATCGTACATGAATCCCATCCGTTCCTTGTGTCCGTTGATCCGGGCAA
>JAGVHG010000049.1 GCA_020056715.1 Phycisphaerae bacterium
GCCGCAAGTCACCGTCGACGGACACGGGCACGGTCCGCTGAACGCATAGGCGCGCTGCTTCACCGCGTCCACCACCGCCGCGATGTCCAAGGCGTTGACGTCCGCGTTAAGCTCTGGAAGGTTCGGCTGTAGCTGTGCGATCGCCTTCACTGGAGCGCCCGGCGCGCTCTTTAACTTGTTGACCACCTGCGCGACGTCGATGGCGTCCGGCTGCGTCGAGGTCGAGGGCGGATTGAAGTCCGCGGCGATGTCGCCCGACCGAGCGGTGGTCAATCGCAACGGCGGCGATACGTCGAGGCAGCTCCCCTCCATTCCCGCACAACTCGCGGCGTAGGCTTGAACATCGTATGTGGAGCTGGGGACGATCTCGGCTCCGGTGATATAGAACAGGCCCGTAGTGGTCCAGTCCTGATAGTGCGGAGTACACTGGAGCCTGGCGGCGCGGTAGCTCCCCGAGCCCGGCGAGTCCTGTGCTTCGAGGTAAGTATTCGGCGGTCCGACCCAGCGCACACATCCGGAAGGGTCGGTGCAAGTCGGACCGGCCTCATAGGCCGAGAAGTCGGAAGGCGGATTCTGCGGCAAGTTCGGCGGGACCGGGTTCTGCAGATCTACCATTGTGACGCGCAGGGCCGTCGTCGGGCCTGCCGCCGCCGAAAGTCCGAGATAGCGGCTCCTGTTCGGCGGACCCACCGTAATCGGCGGGGCGGGTTCGCATTCGTCCAGGCGACCGTTGCCGTTTCGGTCGCCCGCGAGTAGGGAGATGACCATCCCGGAGGTTACCGCCCCGGCGGTGTTGTATGACCACTGGATCGCACTCGTCGCGCTGCGCTGATATCCCACCGTGGCGGACGCACCGTTGTTGAACGCGGAATTGAGGAAATTCGTGTCCGTGTAGAGATACTGGGCCACGACCCCGCCGACCGGCGTCTCGAAGATCTGAATCTGGAACGTCGCTTCGTCCCCGTCCAGAACGAAATCGCCTTGATAGTGCGGGCGGTTGTACCACTCGACTATGAACGTTCGACTCGGAGTTACGCCGACCGTCTGGTAGTAGACGTTGCCGGTAGTGGAATCGAGGTCGTCCCAGTAGGCGAGCATGCCGGGATTCCCGCCGAAGGCGTTCAGGTCGGGTATTGCCCAATTGTCAACGGCGCCCAATCCCGTGCTTGGAACTAAACCGACGCCCCCGTTATTAGCGACGCTGACCGTTGGGCCGCCGAAGGCCGCGGTAGTGAAGGGGATGGTGACGTCAGTAGAAGCATCGTCGCCGAGGCTGAGTGGCGTGCCAGTTCCGGAAATATCGACGAACCCCAGGACCGCCGCAACGGTGGAGGTCAACGAGGCCACGCTTTCGAGGTCGCACGCGTCCAGAACGCCGTTCCCATTGCAATCGGGGTCCGCGGCAATCTCACAGTCATCCGGTATGCCGCTGTTGTTGCAGTCTTTATCGCAGACATCAAGGATCCCGTTCCCGTTGCAATCCGGGTCGGAAGACAGCTCGCATTCGTCGGGTATAGTGCTGTTATTGCAGTCTTGTGAAGTTCCGCGGGCGATGTCGCATTCGTCGGGGACGCCGTTGGGTTGGCAGTCGGGTCCGGTATCACACTGGTCGGGAATCCCGTTGTCGTTGCAGTCCGATGTGCTACCGACCGTGTTGGTGCTGAGTTGAAAGGCCATGTTGGGGGCCGAACACGACGGAGCGACCGGGACCCACGGGCCGTAGAGCCAGTTCGGTCCGTCCATCGTCACGGCGCTCTGCAAGGCCGAGCGTTGCCCGTGCTCGATGCTCGTAGTGTGCCATCCCCATACTTTGCCGGTCGCTGAGTTGCCCGTGAGAACTTCGACGCAAGTGCCGCCGGAGTCGACGTACTTGCGACCCACGACGGCCTGGATGTCAATGTCGTAGGCGTAGCACTCCTGTTCATGGAATCCATCGGTCTGAGCGGGGACCAACGACGGGGGGCGGCTGTCGGGATTGGCGTGGATCAGGCAGCAATCCACCAGGTCCACAGTGTATTCGATTACCGGGTACGTATCGCAAGCGGCAAGCGGAGTGCCCGTGCCGGTTACCACGGAGAAGTCGCAGAAATAAAGACCCAGAGGGGGAGCCGGCGCGCCGCCGGTCAGGAGCGGCTCGTGGAAGCCGATCAGCCAGCCGTCCGGCTGGATTGTTCCGCCGAGTTTGCTTCCCCACCAGCGAACGGAGTTGATCGGTCGCCCGTCGGAGACGAAATCATCAGCGACGACGATGTTAGGGGCCATGTCCGTGTCAATGTTGGATGCCACGTCCTCGCCGGTGGAGCCCGGAGGTTGATTGAACTTAATCCCAAACTCGCCTATGGCGAGGTCGATTTGGATGCGCCGCTGGGTGGGCGTGCCGACGCAGTGCCCGGCAACGGGATCGCCCGTCGTCTGAAGCGCGTTAAGGATCGAAGAAACATCCGCGTCGGGAGCCAATTGCTTGAGAACGGCCCACGCCCCGGCCACATGGGGCGCCGCCATCGAGGTTCCCGAATAACTGGCATAGCTGCTGTTGGAGTTGCCCACAGATGAAAGAATGGATGTGCCGGGTGCATAGAGGTCGAGCAAGGGGGCGTGAAAGTTGCTACCGGACGATTCCACATCGTTATCTAGGGTGTTTCCCACGGCGACGGCCGTCGAGATACACCCCGGCCCGGAAAGAAAGCCGCAGAAACCGTTGTTTCCGGAGGCGATGACCGTCGCGATGCCCGCCCCGCGCAGATTGTCGATGGCGGCCTTGACGCCGGTGTTGTCGGCGTCGCAACTCGCCTCGTCGCTATATTGCCCGCCGCCAAGGCTCATGTTTGCGGAGGCGATGTTATGCGTGCTACGCAAAGCGTATACATGTTCCAGCCCGGCGATCTGATCGGAGCTGTACGACCGCACATCGCCAAGCGAGAAGAACTGCGAAAAGACTTGAATTGCAATGATGTCAGCCCCGCGGGCGATGCCGTACAGCGGTGGCACGCGGGTCGGATCGTTCCCGGTGGCGATTCCGCTGACGTGCGTGCCGTGATCGGAGGTCGGCGAGGTGGGGAAATGCCGCGCCGCGTTGGCGCTAGTCGTGTCAATCGACAACCCATTGGGGCAGTCCCCCGCGCCCGGTACGCCGTCTTCACCGGAGGAGAAACACGCTTGGACGATGTTTTTTCCGGCGAAGAAGTTGTGGCTGGCGCGGATGCCGGTGTCGAGAATGGCGACGTACCATCCGGAGCCGTCAAAGCCTTGGGCCCACGCGGCAGAGGCGCCGGTGATGTTGACGGTGTTGTCGAGGGTCGGGGCGGCCAGGCGATCCTCGTTGATCCCCAAGACGCCCGGTGACGCCCGCAGAACGTCCAACGCCCGTTCTGACACGCTCATCGCTACAAAGGGCACCGAGGCGTAGGTCCGGTTGACCGTGTGCGGTATGCCGACGAGTTTGCCCAGTTCCGCCTGACGTACGCCCGTGATCGCGGTCGACAGTTGCCCGTCGGCTACGGCGATCGGGCCGGGCTCCTTGGCTGCTTTCGATACCGCTGTAAACGCATTGACGTTGGGCACATCGAGTTGCACGATCACCCGTACCGAACCCGAGGCCCGCGCCACGGCGCAAACACGCTCGAACTCGACGTCTTTGCGGGTAAGCGTCGCGCTTTCCTCAAAGCGGACTGCCACCTGAGGCGCCGCGTCGCCGGACGAGCGACCGGTATGACTCGAGGTGAGTCGTTTGCCGTTCTCGGTCTCACCCATGACCGAAGATACGTGGCCGCCGATTGTCCCAAAGGCGCCCGCGAGGACGATGACTGACGTAACCCGATACGAACCCGCTGCTCTCATGTTCCCGTTCCTTACACGAATAAAGTTGTGATCTACATCCTCCGTTCGACGCACGAGGACCAAGACTGCCCAACGCCGCTCCCGCCGGTTCTCCCAACAGTTTGAGCGAGAACCGGAGACCAACCGTCACGGCGACGATCGAACCACGCAAGTTAAGTGGCCGAAACCGAACCGCTGACCCAGAGGAAGGGGAGACGCTATGCGTGTCGTAGACGCCTAAAGCGGGCCAGGCTCCTCTCCGGCGCACCTCCGATATTCCGCCAGTTTAACCAATTCCCTCAGGGAGTGCAAGAAAAAAGGGGCTTTCCGCAAAAGTCGCTGAAAACGGGGTCGATAACCCGTCGGCAACCCCTTTACAAGCTCCTGGGCGGGTGTGAGACCACACGGGACCGCCGTCGGCGCCGAAAAAAGGCGAAAGAGAATGCCCGCCGCGCGGTAGTCCGCTGGTGCGGCGACATCACAGAGATGCCAGAGACGCTGTTGTTGCTGACACCGCTGCGCGGCTGTCCCAGTCGAACATTTGGCGTGTGACCACACGGCGCAATAAAGGGGCGGGTCGATCCTTCGCTTCGCTCAGGACGACCCGCCCCCATCATTCACTCTCCATCTCGGCGTCCGGATAGGCTACGGCGGCGAGCAGCGTCCGCAACGGTCGCGGCAGGAGCCGGCGGCGCCGCAC
>JAGVHG010000163.1 GCA_020056715.1 Phycisphaerae bacterium
GAGGTTGAGCGGCGTGCCGGTTCCGGAGATATCGACGAACCCCAGGACCGCCGCAACCGCGGAGGTCAACGAACCTACACTTGCGACGTCGCACGCGTCCAGAACGCCGTTTCCGTTGCAATCCGGGTCGGACGGTAGCTCGCACTCATCGGGAATCCCGTTGTTGTTGCAGTCTTGCGAAGTTCTGACCGCGATATCGCATTCATCGAGCACGCCGTTGGGCTGGCAATCCGGGCCGCTCTCGCAGACGTCGGGGATCCCGTTGTCGTTGCAGTCTCCGTCGCCGCCTATGTCCGTGATCAGTTGAAACGCCATGTTCGGTTGCGAGCAGGTCGGCATAATGTTCGCCCAGGGACCGTACTGCCAGTCGGGGCCGGACATGTTGACCATGCTTTGCAGCGCCGAACGCACGCCGCGCTCCACTGAGGTGGAGTGCCACCCCCAGACCGGACCCGTCGCGACGTTTGCGGTGGGCAACTGAACGCACACCCCGCCAGAGTCGACGTATCTCAAACCAACGAGGGCTTGGATGTCAATGTCGTATCGCAAGCAGGTTTCCTCATCGAACAGGCCCACTTGGGCGGGAACGAAACTGGTTCGGCTGTCGGGATTGGCGTGTACCAGGCAACAATCCGCAAGCTCCGTGCTGTAATCCAGGACGGGGTGAGCGTCACACGCCGTCAGCGACGTGCCCTGCCGCGTCACGATCGCCGCGTCGCAGAAGTAGAGTCCCAGCGGCGGCGCCGCCGGTCCGCCCGTCGTCGTCAGCGGCTCGTGGAAGCTGATCATCCAGCCGTCGACTGGGGGATTGGGGATGAGGTCGCTGCCCCACCAACGGACCGCGGTGATCGGTCGTCCGTCGGAGAGGAAATCATCCGCGACGACCGCATTCGGGGAGAGATCGGTTGCGTCGAGATTGGAGGCGATGTCCTCGCCGTTTGCATCGGGCGGTTGGCTAAACTCGACTGCCCCTGAAACGCACGCAGAGAACACCGTATCGGTGATTGCCTGCTGTCCGATGGCGGTATTCCCGGTCCAAACGCCATGAAGGTCGGTCTCCCCAGCGGTTCCGCCAAGCGCGACGCCGATGTATTCGCCGATGCGCAGCGTCGGCGGTGGACCGGGAAAGCGAGTGGGGGCCCCGAGATCTGGATCGAACGGAACATCGTTGAGTTGGACGTCGGGGCTGAAGCTCGCGCCGCCGTCATTGCTGAACGTGTAGAAGACATCGAGAAAGAAGTTTCCGTTGGAGTTCAGGACGCCCGCTCGGGTGTCATACCACATGACCGCGATGCAACCAGTGGCGCTGTCAATCGCCGCCGTGGGGTAGACTTGGAGAGTCGTTCCCGGTCCGTGGTCTACACGTAGCGGCGCGCTCCACGTCATTCCAGAGTTAGCGCTGCGGACGATGTAGACGTTTCCCTCGTCGCCGGAGGCATGCACGTTGTCGGGGTCATCGTTGGCCACGACGTAGATCGTTCCGGGCGACAGCGGATCGGGCAGAATCCACGGCTGCCCGCTTCCCTGCATCCAGAAGTCGGTGTTGGGAATGACCCCGTCACTGCAGTTTTGAACATTGAAGGTGATGTCGGCATAGCCGGGCGCGAAGGCGAAATTCCGCTGCGGAAAGGTGACGCCGCCATCGGTGGAACGCAGCACGACGATGCTTCCACTCGTGCCATTGGGATTGCAGAACCAGCCGGTCTGAGAGTGGTAGCCGACGTAGACGTCGCCGTTGGGGGCCACCGCGACGTGTGCAGGCCAGGGGAAGCCTTCGAGCACGGTGGAAAGCACCTGCGGGGCGGACCATGTAACGCCGTGGTTGACGGAGCGGGAAAACAAAACGCGTACGTCCGCCGCAAACTCAGTCCAGACCATATACAGGCGACCGGCGAAGGGGCCGGCCGTGGATGGATCGGCCGCTAGCCACGGTTTGTCGTTGAATGGGCCTGTGTTGCCGGATACCGACACCTTGAACGGTCCGGCAAGGTAAGCGCCGTTCGTGGGGTGCAACTCGGCAAGGAAAATGTCGCCGCCGCCGCTGGTGTTATGGCACCCTAGATAGCCGTAGAACAACCGCCCACTTCCGTCGTAGGCGAGGGTTGGGTCGCCGCACTGTCCATAGCCGCCGGGAACGATGTTGCCTTGCGGTGCCGTCCAGGTCTGTCCACCGTCGGCGGAAATCTCGTATTGCCACAACGACGAAATCACAACGTTCATGGGGTCAAGGGGATTGACGGTGATGGTAGATTCGTTGGAGCCGCCGAGCTGGATATCGACGCCGGCCGCCACCACCTGGGAAGGACCGGGGGGAGGCGGCGACATGCGATCGGCGGTGTTCCGCCAACCCGATGGACCGATGCGCGGTGAGTTCGCCGTGTCACTCGCGGCTGTACCGAGCGCCGCACACAAAATCACCGTCGTCGACAATGTGAGTGTTCTCATCAAACCATGACCCTCCATTATGGACCGTGCCCTGCGAGTGATTGGCACACTCTACGGCAGCGATCCGACCCAAAAACAGTTCGCCAAGTGACCCGTACTCCAAAACAAGCTGAAAATTTCGAAAGGGTTGCCGCCCCGTCATGAATCCGAGCCCTCTGCTTGGCCTGGGGGCGGGTCGATCGTGACCCGCCCCCATCATTCACTCTCCATCTCGGCGTCCGGATAGGCTACGGCGGCGAGCAGCGTCCGCAACGGTCGCGGCAGGAGCCGGCGGCGCCGCAC
>JAGVHG010000085.1 GCA_020056715.1 Phycisphaerae bacterium
CCAGGTAAACGAAAGCAAAAATGGCAAGAACGGTCGAGTCCATTACATCATCTCGTCGAATCGTGCTACGAAAGCCCCATGCTTCATCGACGCACAAATCGCACTCGGAGCAGTTAATTACCGGAACTCAAACCTACTGCCGACGGTAAGTGATCCGATCGAGCGGGTCAATTCAAAACTGGATGGCGTGACCGGGATCAATGTTCAGGTATGATTTCAGGCATGTCGGAGGGCTGGTTGGATTCATTGATGGGGCTTGCCGCTCGGGCGCACGCTCGGCGGCAATACCACATCCTGCTACGATCGGTGAAGACCGCGGTGCGCACGCAAGAACACGTGTTGCGGGAGAAGATCGAGCGAAATGCGGATAGCGCGTTCGGCCAGGAGCACGGGTTCTCGCGCATCCGGAGCTATGCGGACTTCGCTTCGCAAGTTCCCGTACGCAGATACGACGAGTTAGCACCGTGGGTTGACCGCGTCATGGCCGGAGACGAACGCGCCCTGCTGGGAAGTGGGCAGCGCGTGCTCATGTTCGCGATGACCAGCGGGAGCACGGACCAGCCTAAGTATGTGCCTGTAACGGCGGCGTTCCTGCGGGAATATCGCCGCGGGTGGAACGCGTTTGGATTCAAGGCTTTTCTAGACCATCCGGATGCATTTATGCGGCCTATTCTACAGGTGGTGTCGCCGATGGACGAGCATCGGACCGCGCAAGGGGTGCCGTGCGGGTCCATTTCGGGACTCCTGGCCGGGACGCACGGGCGGGTGGTTCGTCGATTCTATGTCACGCCGTTGGAGAGCGGAGCGATTGGCGATGCGGAGTCACGATATTACACGATCATGCGCTTCGCGGTTCCGCGAGATGTCGGCTGGATCGTCACGGCGAGTCCGGCCACACCGATCAAACTCGCTCGGACGGCCTCCATGCACGCCGAGAGCTTGATCCGTGATGTGCATGATGGAACGCTGCGTCCACCGGGCGATATTCCCAAAGACCTTCATCATACACTCTCCGCCCAATTGACCCCCGATCCGACGACCGCGAGAAGGCTATCAGCAATCGTCGAGCGTAACGGCGAACTCTTGCCGCGGGACTATTGGAAGCTCGCGTTTCTGGCCAATTGGACAGGCGGGACGCTGGGCTTGCACCTTCGCGACTTTCCGCGCTACTTCGGGGATGCGCCGGTGCGGGACATCGGACTTCTGGCGACCGAGGGGCGGGTCTCCATACCCTTGGACGACGGGACGCCTGCGGGTGTCCTGGACGTGGGCGGGGCCTTCTTTGAGTTTATCGACGCCGAGGCCGACGCCTGCGATCCGGCGGCCGTTCATCGGTGCCATGAGCTTGTCATGGAACAAGAATACCGAGTGGTTCTGACCACTTCGGCGGGATTCTACCGCTATGACCTCGGCGATCGGGTTCGCGTGCGAGGGAATTTGGGAGAGGCGCCGATCGTCGAGTTTCTGCATCGCGGCGCGCACGTTAGTTCGGTGACGGGCGAGAAACTGACCGAGTGGCAGGCGACGACGGCGTTCGATCGGGCCTGTCAGGCGGCCCGGATTGAGGTGACCGAATTCGTGCTCGCCCCGGTGTGGGCTGACCCGCCGTATTACCGGCTGCATCTCGATAGGAACTTCGCGAGTGTGAATCAATTCGCGTGCCTATTGGATGAAGAGATGTCGCGACTGAACGTCGAATACGGCTCGAAGCGGTCTTCAGGACGACTGGGGCCGATTGTCGTCAACCGTTTGCCCGATGGGTTCTTCGCGCGACTCGATGATGAGCGCCGGCAACGCCGCTCAGCTCCATCAAGTTCGCCACAAGGCTCAAGGGCCTTGCGGCTGATTGTGAATGAACAGTACAAGCACCAGTATTTGTATACCAAGCCGGGCGACGACGCGTGCTTGCCGCTCTGTGCGGAACGGCAGCCGCATTCTGAAGTCAAACTCGTTTCGCAGAAAACGGTCTGATGGAGGACAATGATGGATGGAAGGCCCAACGCCGAAGGCGTTTCGTCCTAAAGCCCAGGGTTGCCGCAACGCGGCTACCCTGGGAACATGGCCGATCAAACAAGACAACCCCAACGGGGTTGTGCCGAGGAGATTCCAATGCCGCAATCCCTTTCCGCCGTCTACATCCATCTGGTTTTCTCTACGAAAGAACGTCGTGCATTCTTTCGCGACAAGACCATGCGCTACGCCCTCCACTCCTACCTGGGCGGCATCAGCAAGCAGCTCGAATGCCCGCCGATCCGGATTGGCGGCGTAGAGGACCATGTGCATATTCTCGCCCGCTTCGGACGCACGATCACGCAGGCCGAATGGGTCAAGGAACTCAAACGGGTTTCGAACCTCTGGCTCAAGGAGCAGGGACGGGGGCACGCAGATTTTCAGTGGCAGGGAGGGTACGCGAGTTTTTCGGTGAGCCAGTCCAATCTGGAGCAGGTCAAAGAGTACATTGCACAGCAGGAAGAGCATCATCGCAAGCAGACGTTTCAGGATGAACTCCGCGCCCTGTTTGCAAAGCATCATATCGAGTTTGATGAGCGGTACGTGTGGGATTGAGCCGCAACCCCGTTGGGGTTGATGGAGTCTGCCGGAAGACGACCCAGGGTAGTCCGCCGAGGGCGGACAACCCTGGGCTTGAAGCCGTGGCCCCTTTGGGGCCAAAAGCCCCGAACGAGTCGTCCAGTCGGGAGTTTAGCACGCCGAAGAAGTTTCGGCCTCCAGAAGTCTTGTAGCGGAAATGGTACGCCGGATTGCAACGTCAAAGACGTATTGGCCTCTAGCTCAGGGCAAACGTAGCTCGCGCGATGAGCGCCCAACGCCGAATGTGATTCGGCCTGCCGCCTTGAGCACTCAGTTGCCGCGACGCACGGGCGAGGATCGCCAAACGCCGAAGGCGTTTCGGCTCCCAGCCCAGGGTTGTCCCGGCACGCCGGGACTACCCTGGGTCTACGATTCCCGTCCATTAAGACAACCCCATCGGGGTTGTGCCCGAATGCCACCACACCCCACGCTCTTGGCATTAGGCGGCCTGGCATCACTCTGATACGATGCTTGCCAAGGAGACCGCCATGCCCGTACCCGGCTACCAAGAGTTCATGCTGCCACTCCTGCAAATCTCACGCGATGGCGAGGAACATTCCCTCCCCGAATCGGTGGCCACGCTCGCGGAGCAGATGAAGATAAGCACGGAGGATCGGGGCGTGCTCTTGCCCAGCGGCCAGACGCGGGTCTACAACCGAGTTGCGTGGGCGGTGACGTACTTAAGCAAGAGTATGCTCATCGAGAAGACCGGCCGCGGCCGATTCAAGATCGCGCCGCGGGGCGTCGAAGTCCTCAAGAAGAATCCGACTCGCATTGACCATTCCTTCCTTGAGCAGTTCGACGAATACCGTGCATTCAAAACCAAGAAGAGCAAGACGGTGGCGGCTGCTGCGGGCGACGCCGACGAAGGCGCCGATGCGGAAGAACCGGACACCACGCCCGATGAACGTCTTGACGCAGCGTACAATGAGCTTCGCGAAACGCTGGCGGACGATCTCTTGGATCGCGTGCGCTCGTCCACCCCCAAGTTTTTCGAACACCTAGTGGTCGATCTTCTAAGTAGGAACGAGGAATCATTTACGCTGCTTTGGCGTGGAGTTCGTCATGATCGTACATGAATCCCATCCGTTCCTTGTGTCCGTTGATCCGGG
>JAGVHG010000199.1 GCA_020056715.1 Phycisphaerae bacterium
CAACTGGAAGACTTGCCGGCTCAGCTCTGCAAGCTGCTGGGCCGCACCCTACAGAAAGGACTAAGACATGTTGGATGATCGGATGAGAACGATGTTGGAGGAGGCAAACACACTAACCGAAGGGGATCTTGAGTTCCTGAGGTCGGACGGGCTCGTCGTTTCTGTCGCGCCCGCAGAGCAGGTTCGGAAAGCTTCGCCTCGTTTTCGGGCAACGGCTGAAATGGCAGTGTTGCCGGCGAAAGACGCCGAGGCGCCGACGCTCCCCAAACCGCCGAGAAGCACGCGCAAAAGAGGCCACGCGGCAAAACCTGTCGCAACTATGGCGCCGAGTGCATCACCCATCCCTACACCGGCGGCTCCGACCAGCATGAGTTCCAGTCGCGGTGATTATGAACGCAAGCGCACGCGTGAATCAAAGGTCTCCACAGCTTGTCTGGGTACTGAACGAGAGAAGCACGAGTGGTGGCCTCTTGGCACCGAGCTGGTCGGCAAGCTTCACGGCGAGCAGTTCACAGCCACTGTAATAGAGAATACCAGCGTGAAGAGCGGACGGAGCCTGGTCATCACCTCATGGCCGGCGGATGGAACCGTTTGTCTCACGCCTACTCGTGCCGCAATCGAGGCCACCGAGGTTTATCGGAATGCGAAAAACCTGGGTCGCGGCGGCGGCGTCACCAACGGCTGGACGTTCTGGCAGCCGCGAGGAGGTTCGCAATGAAGATGGATGATTTGGAACGGTTCGCGGAAGACCTGCGGCATCATGTCGGGCTGACGGTGGAATTGCTCCCCGATTCCAACCCCGATGGCTTGCACGTCCTGCGCATTAACGGTGTGGATTTCTTTTTCCGCGCCGACGGGTCAAGTTACGACGGCTGGGGAAAAGCATTGCCCGCTACGCAGAAAGCCAGGCAAACGAACAAGAACAAGAAAGGAAAGGTGAAACCATGAAGGAAAGACACAAACCAATTCGCGTTGTGATCTACGTCAGCGGCGGCGTCGTTCAGGATGTCTTTGCCGTGGACGAGGGCGTGGAGGCGATGGTCGTGGACTACGACAATGAAGAGAGCGGTGAGCCAAAGAGCTCGCGGTCCTTCGAAAAAGTTCCGGTCAATCGCGCGTACATTGAAAAGACGATCCAAGGGATCGAGGATTGATGGCACGCAATTACTTGAGCGTGCCATCATATGGCATAGAATGGAGATACAAACATGGCATGGAGACCCAATAGATATCTGTTGGAAGGCGAACTGGACAACACCCAACCGGGAAAGGTCACGGGTTGGATGAGGTTTGCTGGATTGAACAATAAAGTGATCTTCGATCTGGAAGGCAACTTCCATCGTGACATCCGGGGTGCAAAGATTTGCTTCCGCGGCGACGGCAACGCGGATGATCCGGAAGCGGCAAGTTTCATGGACGGCTTTGCGCTAAAGCAGACAGGTAAGGTCGGCGACATGACCGCGGGGAAGCCGCCGTACGACTATGGAGTCCGGTACCCGTACCTTGAGATCTACGGCGACGACAATGGTCGTATCGTGCTTGAGTTGGAGCCTGAGCAGGTGGAAGTGATTGGAAAACCGATTCCCGCTTGTGAGTCCGATCCAATCTCACGTGAGGAGCAGGCCGAGAACATGGCCGGGTTTCTTACCGGGCTGGCGTGCGCGATGAACGTGCCGGCAATCGCAGTCGGTGCTGGGGACCCGCTCATTTCCGACCCGAAGTTCTCGCACTGGGTCGTGGAACAAGGCCGGATCGTCGGCGAGGCGCATTCGGTGAAATCTGCCGATGAGGGCATGAGCTTCGCATTTGTGCGGCTCTTCCGAATGTTCGACCTGGCAGAGCACGGTTACATCGCAACTCGCCAGCTTCGCGCCAAGACCAACGGCGCGCACATCTGATCGCCGAGCCTCGTCCCGAGGCTTGAGTTTATCGAGGAAATCGAAGGGTTGAACGGCTGCGGCGGACAAGCTCTGCGCAGTGAACGTAAGAGTAGCAGCGATGGCGCGCCTGTTTTCGAGGCGTGCCATCGCAAGGCACAGAATCGGAGGTTTGAGAATGAATAACAAGAGTCCATTTGAGGATGCGCCCGTGATCTTCAGCTACACACGAGCGCAAGCGATTGAGGACGGTGTCCTCGTGGATCTATCGGCGTGGGCCAAGGAGACTGGCTTCAAGTTCCCGGTGGCCTGCACGTCTTCGGTCTGGCACGGCTACATTGTGCCGCCGCAAGGCACGGAGTCGCTCGGGCAATCGGAACGAGGCCGGGCCCATGATCTGCTGTGGATGGTGCGCCGCTTCACGGCGTGATGGTTCCCTGAGGAACTCAGGATAGGTTCGATGTCAACACCTATGGGTCGCCGAACTTACCTCGGACCGAAAGGAATGGGGGACAACAGCATGTTCGGAAAGCGCATGAGCCGGGAAGCCGTTAATCGGCTCGATCCGCAAGACCCGAGTGACAGGGCGAAGGCTGATCTGCCTGAATCACAAGGTCCAGTCAATCAAAAGCAATTGGTCGGGTACAACGGCTGTAACCCCGATGGTTCCCGCGATACCAGAGTGAGCATCCAGCTCTGGGAAGGACATCGAGCAGGGGACTGGGTGGCAGTGAGCCACCGCAAGGACCTCAACGTGACGCCTACATCACTCTACCACGACCGTCATGACCGGAAGGCGGGATCACCTGCGGGGCGCGAGCCCTATGGTGACGGAGACCCAATAGTAGTCGTG
Organism: Phycisphaerae bacterium; assembly: GCA_020056715.1. Taxonomy (GTDB): domain Bacteria; phylum Planctomycetota; class Phycisphaerae; order UBA1845; family UBA1845; genus SBAX01. The sequence continues at coordinate 2,731 of JAGVHG010000199.1, forward strand.
GGAGTCACGCCCCACCACGGCGAGCGGGAAAACCGCTCACAGGGCGAAGTGGGTCAGGTGCGAATGGATTCTCAAGCACTCGCAGGGATGCGTAATGCAGGAAGCCCAAAGTCTGCTTGAAATCTATCGGCAACGAGGAAGTCGTGGACTCCCGTTGGAGCGAGTCTATCGACAGCTCTTCAACCCGGCTCTGTACCTGCACGGTTACGGCAAGCTGTACCGTAACGACGGCGCCATGACGCCGGGGGCAACCCCGGAAACACCCGATGGGATGAAACTGGGAAAGATCCACCGCATGATTGAGGCGCTCCGTGGGGAACGCTATCGGTGGACGCCCGTCCGGCGGACCGAGATCCCCAAGAAGAAAGGAGGAACACGGCCACTCGGTTTGCCAACCTGGTCCGACAAACTGCTTCAGGACGTGCTCAGAGCGCTGCTTGAGGCGTACTACGAACCACAGTTTCGGGAATCATCCCACGGATTTCGGCCCCAACGCGGGTGTCATACGGCGTTGACCCGTATTCACCAGTGGAAGGCCGTGACGTGGTTCATCGAAGGAGATATCTCCAAATGTTTCGACAGAATCGATCATGAAATCCTGTTACGAATCATTGTGGAGAAAATCCATGATGGCAGGCTGCTGCGGTTGATCGCCGAGCTGCTCAAGGCGGGGTATTTGGAAAACTGGCGGTGGCACACCACGCTGAGCGGAAGTCCGCAGGGCGGTGTGATCAGTCCGCTGATTTCCAACATCTACCTCGATCGACTCGATGCCTATGTTGAAGATGAACTCGTGCCACAGTATACGCGAGGAGACGTGCGACGGAGAAATCCGCAGTACGTCCTTCTCAGGAAGGCGGCGTACAGGGCCAAGAAAAGGGAAGACAGGGAACGATGGCAGCAGATTCGAGTGGCGATGCGAACGATGCCGAGCATCGATCCCTACGACCCTGACTTTCGGCGGCTACGATACGTCCGCTATGCGGATGATTTCCTTTTGGGGTTCATCGGTCCCAAGAGCGAGGCCGAGGAGATCAAGTCGAAAATCCGCGAGTTTCTCGCCACACGATTACGGCTGGAACTCTCGAATGCTAAGACGCTGATCACACACGGGCGCACGGAGGCGGCTCGATTCCTAGGGTATGAGGTTGTTGTCTCTCAGAATGACAACAAGCTCACCGAGGGCCGACGATGCGCCAATGGCCAAGTGGCCTTGCTGGTTCCCCGGGACGTGACGGTCGCCAAACGCCGTCAATTCATGCGCCGGGGCAAAGTCGTTCACCGCGCAGAGATGATCGACGAGAGCGATTACTCCATCATCTCTCGGTATCAATCTCACTGGCGCGGATTCCTGAACTACTACCTCATGGCCAAGAACGTCTCGAAGCGACTGAGCTTGGTTTATTACGTGATGCGGACTTCGCTGCTCAGAACCTTGGCGGCGAAGTACAAATCAACCCTCACTAACATGGTGCACAAGTACACCGTCGTGGTGGAGGACGAACGTGAAAAACACAAGGTCTTGCAGGTCCGAGTCACTCGACCGAGCAAGACCGACTTGGTCGCCACTTTCGGGGGCCTATCGATGCGCTGGCAGAGGGAAGTCACCAACAGCGATCCACAGTGGATCGCGACGTGGTGCCGCAGGACGGAGCTTGTCTCACGGTTGCTGGCCGACCGGTGCGAATTGTGTGGAAGCACCGAGGGGTGCGAAGTTCACCACATCCGCAAACTGGCCGACCTGCATCGCCATGGACGCTCCAAGCGCCCGTGGGAAGTCACCATGATCGCTCTACGACGGAAAACGCTGGTGGTCTGTAGTCCGTGTCATCACGACATTCACAACGGGAAGTACGACGGTCGCTCGTTAACGAACGCACTGGAGAGCCGTGTGCAGTGAAAATTGCAAGCACGGTTCGGAGGGGGGCGGTTGGAAAAGTGTTCCGATGGACTCGGAATAACTCGCTGGCCGCCTACCCTACCTTTATGTCGCCATCAAGGCGAGCAGAAACTCGAAAGGGAATCAGATCTTGTATCAAGTGCTGTTTCTGCAAGCACCGGACAAAACGGAAGAAGTTACGCTGAAGGCGTACTTCGGACCAGGAGATAACGGCGAACCCGTCGTAACCATCATGAGACCGGATGAAGATTGATCCCGGTTGCTTCTTTCATTTCTTTTTGTCGCGGCCGCTTTTTCTGGCCGCGATTTCTCTCCTGAGCTAGCGTGAGCTCTAGTCGGCGACGGCGGTCCGAAGGTCCAGTCCGTCGTCCCACCATCGATTCCTTTGAGCCATTCATCGCGCCAGACACGCGCTAGCGCGGATCATCGGGCATACTTTCGCGCTAGACACGGACATCGGACAAATTTTTTTGAAATAGGGTGGCGCGGCGGTCGAGTTCGTGATATCATTGAGGGTGGTGAAAGGAATGTTGGAGACCACGTCATGACACTTGCTAGTAGAAAACGGCTTGTCGCTGGCAGCGCATTGTTGCTCATCGGCCTCGCCAATCTGGGCATGTTCGTGAATTGGCTGGAGACTTTGGGCGTCCTCGCCTGGGCACGACGCGTCTGCGATCAGTACATTACCGGGACGAGCGTCACGGTGATCGCGGCTCTGTTGATTCTCTTGCCCTCCGGGACCGTGATCGCGGTCTGCGCGCAGCGGTGCAAAGTGTGTGACGTGTTGCTTTTCCGCCGCGGCAAGTACTGCTCGGAGTGCGGCAGTCGGGTGTAGCCGTCTATTCTCGCGTATTCGGCGGCATCCTGCGAACGAGTGGACACGGCGATACCGTGCCATTCCGATCATGTACGGCTATATTACCGTCCGCGGGGCCCGCGCGTCTGTCGCACTGGATGTGGCTGTGTAGGGAGCTCCGTCGTTCACGGATTGACGCAACCGATGACGAGTCTCGCTGAGAAACTGCATCCGGACCGCTTCACGGAAATGTCGCCGTTCATGGCGGCGATCGCCGGGTACGTTCTCGGCGAATCCTGGACCGATCCAAAGATCGCCGAAATCGCCGTCAGCGAGCAAGAAGACCTTGTTTATATTCGCAAGGCCGGCGGCATCGGATTCGACGGCGTGCACAGCCTGACCGATTTGCGAAACAACTGGAATCGCCTCCTTGATGCAGCCGGCTTGACGGCAGATGAACGTCATGAAGCCGTGAAGATGTTCTGCTCGAAAGTCGCGCCGATTCCTGGGACGACACTCTGAACGGGGATCAATTGGCTGGTAATCTGATCGTCACACTCACTGTATGAATGCCAGCTGCACCTTCTTGACATATGTCCTGACCACCTTGACACCCTGCTTTTTGGCACCGGTGGACACAGGAGGTTGGACGATGTCGATTCGAAATCCCA
>JAGVHG010000001.1 GCA_020056715.1 Phycisphaerae bacterium
CCTGCACGAAGCACGCTACGGCTCCTCATCGCCCTTCATCCAGCCCAACTGAACTATGATTCTAACGGTTTTGGCACCGCAATTGCAAGGCGTCCGCAGGACGTGCAGTGATTCGGGATGCCCCCCTCAGGGGGCCAGGGGCGGGGAACCTTCTGGGCTTCTTGACCGGCGGCGGTCCAGTGTACGTACTCGGCATCGCAGATGGTAACGGAAAACGCATCGATCAGGGGGGCGATAACGTCGGCTTCCAGGTATTGCTGAGTATGGGTCGGATGCCACGCGGTGGCGATTCAGAAACAAGAACTCAGTAACCTCTGCTTGGCACGCAATCCGCTCTTTTGGTCCGAGAACCCAGGAGCGGTGGGACATATGTCAACACGCGTGAGCCGCACGTCGTCGCGGTCCGGCGCCGATTCTCGACCGTTGGGTTGGCTACCCGGAGGTCGGTGACCGCTCCCTATCACGGATCGCGAGTGCATGCGTCGGCATTGGTGCGAGCGCGATCACGAGAAGAAATCAAAGCAGATTAGGCGCAGATCATCGCGGGTCATTGGGCGCCTACGTTCATCCGCGTCGCTGCTCGACCGTGATCGGTCCTGGCTGTACTTGGCAGCGATGACCTCGCAGGCAGCGGCGAACTCCCCCGCATCGCGGTCCTGTTGAAACTGCACGAGCACCTTCTTCAGGCCTTCACGGGGACACTCAGCAAAGGTTGCGCGAGCATCCCAAGAAGACGCAATATGCGGTTGCGGTCGACACCGGGTGCGCCCGTGATCTGTTGAAGCGCTACCAACGCCGCGTTTTGATCGGCGCTCACAGCTTTGGGCGTCTTCTCGATTATGGCTTGATGTTCGGACGATTTCACGATGCTCCCCTCGACTTCGGCCATGATCGAGTGGATCTTCCCCTTCAACTCAGGATCAACCATTCGAGGTTCGTCGGGTTGGCACCGGATCATCTCAGCAAGCGCCAGCCGGTTGTCGTCAATCTCGCCTGTCTCACAATTGTAGAACCGCCAGAAATGCTCAGTCTCGGTAGGGTCATGGTGCCGCCGCTGGTAGTAGAGACAAACGCCCTTGTAATCCGGTTTGTGCAGTCCACTGTGTATGCCATCGGACAGCTGCTTGAGAACCTCGGCACCTTTGACCTTCGAAAACTCGCCCAGGTGCCGTGCGAGCCCCTCATCGGTGAGAAGTTCGGCTTCGGCCTCCTCGTCGTCGATCACCGTCTCGTACTCGCCCTCGATACGTTTGAGCGTGTTGAACACCTTCGGGTTGATCGCTTCACCGAGGATGCTGGCGTCCAGTCCTACGGTGGCGTCGATCGCACGAATCTTCTCCTGCAGCGACTGGTGGTACGACGGAAGCCCCTGTCGTCAGGCAGTCTGAGGTACGCTGCCGGGACGTGATCTGTCAGCCAAACACCGTTGGTTGACACGCAGAACACGTGGCCGGCCGTGTGCATGCAACCGGCCTGGACTTCCAGAATGATCGGCTTGTGGCAATCGGCGGCACTTTTCAGATGGCATAGCAGCCTGGGCCTGCCGCATCGGCATCCAAGCTGAATTCCACAATCGCAGATCTGCCGCTGCTGCGCTGTAGAACATGGATGTCTAGGGCGCCGTTCTTATGTTCGCGCGGCAGGTCTATGACCACCATGATCAACATGCGGCTGGCCGTTTCCAGCCATTGGTGAGCCAGTATTCTGTCGCCTGATGAGACCCCGTGCGCTACCAGGCTCCCGTTCGCAACTTGCACGAGCGAGGCATACTGGGCGAGGGGAGATCCTTGAAGTTTGAAGGAATAGGCATCAGAACCGTTGCCCACAAAGAAGAGAGCCAGATTCCTGCATCCGGGATACACCCTGAGTGCCTGCGCCAAGTGACGTTCAACGGAATGCTCACCGATGAAGACATTGACGTTTCCGGCCCAATGTGGGTTCCGACGACCAAGGCATTCGAGAAGATCTACCGCCAGGCGTCCGGGCGCCCTTTGAGCTGTCGCGGTCGATCGGTGCTCAGTGACATGACCCAGCGGACCTAACAGCGCTTGAGGAGAAGTTTGGACTCTCGTGGGATCGCAGCCCCCGGCTGCTGCAAACAGCATGCTCGGTGGTATATGAAGAAAGTCGCCGACGGGCGTAGCGGGTCTCCGAGGCGCATCGGTCTGAAGTCGTACGCGGTGTCCTGGGTTCAACGGAGGCACGATCAAGCTCGTCAGAGGTTGCCACGCTAAGAACGCGCCGAGAGGCGCCGACCGCAGATGTATCCGGGTCGGCGGAGAATGAACATATCCGAGATTGTGGACCGTGATCTCGATTCGTACTCGGTCGGCGTCGACGTTGTAAAACCGAATGTCCTCGCGATCGAAGTCCAAGACTGTCGATTGGGTTTTCTGCGTTTCAGGAAACGTCGTCATCACGGTCTCTGCTCTCCTTCGGCCTTCGACTCTAACCCGTTCGAGTAGCCGTTATACGAGCCGGCTCCACCCGAGTGCATGCGATGTTTCGCCAATGGTGAATACGCAAGCGCTGAGAAATCCGTGGGTGCAAACCGGCTGAAACCTCCAGTCCGCTGGACAGCGATGGCCCTTCCGTTGAAGACGAGCCCAGCGGCGAAGCGGGGCTTGGCCGCCGACCGCCACGGTAGCCCGCAAGGCTCAGCGTTCACAGAAAGCAGTTCGCTCACCCACGGTTCTGACGCAGCTTGCGTATCTAATCACGGCGTTGCCGGTGGGCTTGCCGAGATCGTGCGGCGATTGGGAGGCAAGGTGTCCCTGGCGCTCCACGTTGCGGAGAGGGGCGTGCGACGTCAGGGCGATACGCCCCGCACATGATGGTAACGACGAACTCCATGAACATTTGCTTCCATCCCATCGTTGCCCAAGGCTCACGTACCGGTTCGCGCGGCATGTTGCCCGCATCAGTGCGTGAAGCTGGTTCCCGGTCACCATCGCCTTACACCGCACTTCTACGATGGCTTGGAGTGGCGGCAGGACGGCCTGTCGTTCCGAGCTCGGAGCCCATCGTGTTGAGGTCGGACGTGCTCCGGGATACTATGTCAGCCGTCGCGTCAGGGCTGGGGCGAGGCACGAGGCCGCGCGCGTGTTCTGATCATCTCACAGACTTGGCGTACGGGTCGGGGGAAGGCAGGAGTGGAATATGCCTGTCCTAACGCGATGTCCGAATCCTGATTGCCGCGCAGTCTTTCCTGTCGCGCCGGAGCATGTCGGCAAGAAGACTCCCTGTCCAAAGTGCAAGAGGCCTTTTGCCATCCAGGAAGTGAAACGGGAAACAACGCAGGCGACGTTCGCTTCGCAGCCGTCCCGCGAGGCGACGGTACCCACGACCCACTCAGGCCTGAGGGTCCCTCCGACCGCTGCGGTCGAACCCGAGGTTGCGGGCGGCGCGGAAGACGAGGTCCCGCCGATCTGGAACCCCGACGACGTTATCCTTGACCTATACGAGGTGAAGGAGGTCCACGGTGGCGGCGGCATGGGCTTGGTGTACCGGGTCCATCACCGCGGCTGGAACATGGACCTGGCGGTCAAGAGCCCGCGGCCTGAGTACTTCACCACCGAGAATCAGAAGCAGAACTTCGAGAGCGAATGCGAGACCTGGATCGACCTCGGCCTGCACCCGCACATCGTGAGTTGTTACTATGTTCGCCGCTTGGGCGGCATCCCGCGGATCTTCGCCGAGTATGTCGAGGGCGGCAGCCTCAAGGAGTGGATCGGCGACCGAAGGCTCTACGAGGGCGGTCCTGAGGAAGCTCTTAAACGAATCCTCGACATCGCTATCCAGTTCGCCTGGGGCTTGCATTATGCGCATGAGAAGGGGCTGATCCATCAGGATGTGAAACCGGCCAACGTGATGATGATGCCCGAGGGTCTGGCCAAGGTGGCCGACTTCGGCCTGGCCAAGGCGCGAGGGGCCGCAGGTGAGCTAGCCGCCGCAGGTTTGCAGCAGAGCATTCTGGTTAGTTTCGGGGGCATGACGCCGGCCTATTGCTCTCCGGAGCAGGCGAACGGGCAGCCCCTGTCGCGTAAGACGGACATTTGGAGCTGGGCGGTGAGCCTTCTGGAGATGTTCACTGGCGAGGTAACCTGGATGGCAGGTCAGATCGCCGGGGAGGCGCTCAGCTACTACGGCGACGTGGGTCCCGAAGACTCGTCTATCCCGAGGATGCCGGCAGGGCTCGTCGACCTGCTCAAGCGTTGTCTCCGAAACAATCCTGAAGACCGGCCGACGAACTTCGAGGAGATCGCGACGGAGCTGCGAAGGCTCCACCAGGAGGTGACCGGGCAGGAGTACCCGCGAGAAGAACCGAAAGCGGCCGATCTGCTCGCCGACGGGCTGAACAACAAGGCCCTGACCATGCTGGATCTGGGCAAGAACGAAGAGACCCTTCGGCTCTTCGAGGAGGCGATCACGGCGGAGCCCCATCACCCCGAAGCGACCTTCAACCGAGGAATGATGCGCTGGCGTTCCGCCGCGATCACGGACCTGGCGCTTGTCCAGGAGCTGGAGGAGGTGCGGACCTCCCATCGCGAGCGCTGGATCGACGAATACCTTCTGGGTCTGGTACATATCGAACGCGGCGATGCCGAATCGGCGGTCGCGGTGTTGGAGGATGCAGTCCGGCAGGTGCCTGGCGACGACCAGATTGAATCTGCACTTGTCCGCGCCCGCGCCGGCCTGGCACAGTGGCCGCGGTGCGTGCGAAGACTTCGGGGATTCTGGGGCGCAGTCGCTTCCGTGTGCTTTAGTCCCGATGGGCGCTTGGCGCTCTCTGGACATAAGGGCGGTACGATCCAGCTGTGGGACGTTGCACGTGAACGTTGCCTCTGGACAAGCCCTCCCCAAAGCGTACTGACTGGATGCGAATTACAGCCTCCTGAAAGACAGGAGTGGCACACAAAGTGCGTCACCTCCATCCACTTCAGTCCCGACGGCCGATGTGCGCTCTCAGGCAGCGAAGACCAGACGCTCCGGCTCTGGGACGTCGAGACCGGACGGTGCATCCGAACCTTCGTGGGGCATACAGAGACAGTTCGGTCCGTCTCCTTCAGTCCCGATGGGCGTCGGACCCTTTCTGGAAGCTGGGACAAGACGGTCCGGCTGTGGGACGTTGGAACTGGGCGTTGCGTCCGGGCGTTTGAGGGGCACACAGAGGCCGTTGGGTCAGTTTGTTTCAGTCCCGACGGGCAATTCGTCCTTTCCGGAAGCTGGGACAAGACGGCCCGGCTGTGGGACGTTGGAACTGGGCGTTGTGTCCGTATGTTTGAGGGGCACACAGGCGCCGTTGGGTCAGTTTGTTTCAGCCCCGACGGGCAACGCGTCCTTTCCGGAAGCGGGGACAAGACTCTTCGGGCGTGGGACGCTGGAACTGGACGTTGCGTCCGGATGCTCGAGGGGCACACTGGGGGCGTCCTATCTTTCAGCCGTGATGGGCTATGGGCCCTTTCGGGAAGTGGCAGAGGCACGACGCTCCAACTGTGGGACATCCGGGCGGGCCGCTGCGTCCGAACGATTGGAGGGCACACAGGGGGAGTCATGGCCGTGTCTTTTAGCCCCGATGGGGTATGGGCAGCGGTGGGATCGGGAAGTTCGGAACTTGCTAAGCTGCACGTCTGGGCTGTAACAAGCGATTCTCGTCGCGAGTCGTTTGCGATTGCCCGCCCTGTGGGCGTTAGCCAAGCGGTAGCAGCCCAGCTGCAAGCTGATGCGCATTTGGCACAAGCAGAACACCTTCTGGAAGCGCATCGGTTTCCAGCGGCGCTCGAACAACTGCGCACCGCAAGAGGTATCCGGGGTTATCAGCGCACGCCGCGCCTGTTGGCGGTGTGGCGGGCTGTTGCTCCGTGTGCGCGCCGCCCCCGCCTTCTCGGTGCCTGGCACAAGCGAGCATTTGTGGGGCATACAGATCTAATCTATTCAGTGGGTTTTAGCCCCGACGGGCGATGGGCGATTTCGGGAAGCTTGGACAAGACGCTTCGCCTGTGGGATGTTCGGACTGGACGTTGCGTCCGGGGATTTGAGGGTCACACGGCGGGTGTCTGCTCCGTCAGTTTCAGCCCCGACGGGCGGTGGGCGATTTCGGGAAGCTTGGACATGATGCTTCGACTATGGGACGTCCAGACTGGGCATTGCGTCCAGACGTTTGACGGGCACACGGAGGGTGTCTATTCCGTCTGTTTCAGCCCCGACGCACGTTGGGCCATTTCGGGAAGTGGGGACCACACTCTGAGACTGTGGGACATTTTGAGTGGACGTTGCGTTCGAACCTTCGAGGGTCATCCCTTCGACGGGCACACAAGCAAGGTTACTTCCGTCTGTTTTAGTCCGGACGGGCGGTGGATACTCTCGGGGGGCGTCGGAGCACAGCTGCTGCTCTGGGACGTTGAGACCGGCCATTTCATCCGGGACTTTGAGGGGCACACAGTAGAGGTTTTTTCGGTCTGCTTCACTCCCGATGGGCGGCACGCGCTTTCCGGAAGCACGGCCCCCACTCTGTGCCAGTGGGACATTGAGAGTGGACGCTGCATCCGGGCGTTCGACAAACCAACAGAAATCGCCTGGTCCGTTTGCATCACCCCCGACGGGCGATGGGCACTTTCCGGGAGAGAAGAGACGCTATGCATGTGGGACGTTGGCACCGGGCATTGCCTTCGGACGTTCCAGGGGCACACCGCAAGGATCACGTCTGTCTGTTGCAGTTTCGACGGTCAATTGGCGCTTTCGGGAAGTATGGACAAGACGCTTCGACTATGGGAATTCGATTGGGATCTTGAGGTCCCGGAACCGTCAGACTGGGACGACGGCGCGCGGCCGTATCTCGAGAACTTTCTGTGCCTGCACACTCCGTACGCAGCAACCCTTCCGGACGGCGGGAAAGCGAGTGAAGCGCAGATCTGTGAAGCGCTTACCCGACGTGGGAAGCCAGCATGGAACGAGGAGGACTTCAAGCTGTTACTCCGGACGCTTAGCTGGGCCGGATACGGCTGGCTGCGCCCGGAGGGCGTGCATAAGAAGCTCGAGGGGCTGAGCGAGAGCTGGGACGGGCCACACCAACTGCCTTGCCCCTGAGAACGGCGGGAATAGTGCAGGCCGTGACAGTACGAGGAGCGAGTGATGGGGATCTGGGAAAAACTGTTCGGGGCCAAGAAGGCCCAAGAGAACGGGGCTATCCCGCAGACGACTGGGGCTACAAGCGAATCGCTTCGGTCGGCCGAGGAGACAACAGCACTGCTTCTGCAGAAGGTCGCGGACGAAGTTCCGACCCTCTCAGAGTCCGAGATTCGACACGAGTACGCCAGAATCTCGCATATGTGGGGCAGCAAGCAGCTCTTTGAGGGAACCGCAGTGGAGATCCGGGCGTTGGTGCTGCGGAACCTGGAGGTCCTCGCGGACTCACCGTCCTTCGAAAGCTTCCGCGTGGAGCTTTACGAGGGTCAGCGCTCTGCCCAAGCGGAGGCGTTGTTTCCGAAGCGTTTCATCGGCGTGCGCGTTTGGCGAACTGCGGACAGATTCTTCGTCTGTGGGAACTATTTTTTCGGAGATGTGCCGCTACCGCCGGACCTTGAGAGGGTGGGCAGGCCGCCAGAACGGCGGGATCCACAAGGCAGAATTCAGGTAACGGTGAGCCGCGATGCGTTTGGTCGTGCAATCAAAACAATGTTCGAATACGTCGTAAAGCACTTCTCAGCAAGGACGTTCCGCCGCGACGATCTGCCACGGGTTTCGAGCGCGTTTCTGGCCCAGGTGAATCGCATACTATTGGGCAATCGACGTGAGAGTGATCCCATGCCTGTTGTACAGGCAGGAGCCTGCTCTCCGGAGCAAACAGCCCAGAACATGATTTTGTGGGAGTTGTCGCGCGCACAGCTCATCATAGAGCGGGAGGACACAGGCGCTACCCTAGACATTCGCCGAAAGGTGACCATATGGGAGCCCGGCGAGCCGTTTACCGTGACGACGAAGGGCAAGATGTGCAAAATCGTGCTTGTGTGAGTCGTGCGGTGGGGTTGTGGCGTCGACTGCTGCTCTGTACCGATGGATTGACAGGCATGCTGGATGACGAGGAGATTCGAGAGATTCCGTCCCAGCGTCCTAACCCCCAGATTCTTTGCGAGCGACTGGTTGCTCGTGCGAATGAAACCGGAGGCGAAGACAACATCACGGCATTGGTGCTTATGGTGTCGGGCCGCACGGATGGGACCCCATCAAGAAGGAGGCGCCGCCGTGGCTGAGCGACCCGATCGGTCGTCGAGGCTAATCCGCACGCCGGAAGCGCCGCCGCCCAAGCGGCCACCTGCCGAGCGAAGGAACCGCCGAGAAGGGGGCAAGCAATGAGTATCGAAACGCGCTGCCCGAACACGAAGTGCAACGCCCCCTTCGCAGTCACCGAAGATCAACTCGGCAAGACCGCCATCTGCAAGAAGTGCGGGATGCGCCTCAAGATCTCCTGGGGCGTGAGTATTCCGTTGTTCGATTCCCCGATCCAGCTGACGAACAAGCCCAAGTTACAAGAGGCTGTCCCGGCCCTCACGCAGCCGCATGAAGCAGTCACACAGCGTGTACAACCCCCCCTTGCGGATGTACCGCAACTCCGCGCCGCCGCCACACAGGGCGCGTTTGCGCCACAACCCTCCGCCACGCGACCTGTCGGCGGGGCACCTGACGTGACCCAGGCGGCTGGGGGGCCGGAAACGCCGCAGACCTTCATGACTCAGCCGGCGGCGCCGACGTCGGGTTCCGAGAAGCACGCTCTGGAGCAAACCATCGCCCAGGTTCGGTCGCAAGATCGGGAGAAGGCTAAGGCGGTCGAGGACGCTGTGCCTGCCGAGTGGAAGGTCGGCGATGTCATCCTGGACACCTACGAGGTCAAGAGGCTGGGTGACGCTCACGACTACGCCGAGGGCGGCTTCGGGCGCGTCTACCGCGTCCATCACCGCGACTGGGACCAGGACATGGCCGTCAAGAGCCCCCGGCCCGAATACCTTGCCGACGAGTCCCACAAGGAGAACTTCGTTCGTGAGTGCCTGACCTGGGTCGGCCTGGGGCTGCACCAGCACATCGTCTGCTGCTATTACGTGCGGATGCTGGGCGGCATTCCACGGGTGTTCGCCGAGTACGTGGAAGGCGGCAGCCTGAAGGACTGGATCGAGAACAGGAAGCTGTACGGGGGCGCTCATGAGCAGGCCCTGGCCCGGATGCTTGATATAGCCATCCAGTTCGCCTGGGGCCTGCACTACGCCCACGAGAAGGGCCTGATCCATCAGGACGTGAAACCGCACAACGTGATGATGACGCCGGACGGCGTTGCCAAGGTTAGCGACTTCGGTCTGGCCAAGGCCCGGGCGGTGGCCGGGCAACAAGCCAGAGCAGATGCCCAACAGAGCATCCTGGTCAGTACAGGCGGCATGACGCCTGCCTACTGTTCGCCAGAACAGGCCAACAAACAGCCGCTATCGCGCAAGACGGACATCTGGAGCTGGGGGCTGTCCATTCTGGAGATGTTTGCAGGCGATGTGTTCTGGCGTTCGGGCGAAGCGGCCCCGGAGGCTCTGGCCAGCTACCTGGAGATGGATCCCGAGGATGACGCGATCCCGAAGATGCCTGCCAGCTTGGTTGAGCTCTTGCGCCGCTGTTTCGAACGGAATCCTGACGCTCGGCCGAAAGACATGATCGAGCTGGTTGAGAGCCTCAAGCTCATCTACGCGACGGACAGGGAGCAAGGAGGTATCGGCAGGACGTTTGACCGGCCCGATCCCAAGCCGCCGGAGATGCTCGCCGATGCGCTGAACAACCAAGGGATCAGTCTGCTGGATCTGGGTCAACGAGAAGACGCCGAGCGGGCTTTCGATGAGGCCCTCACGGCCGATCCACACCATCCGGAGGCAACCTTCAATCTTGGGCTTCTTGAATGGCGGAGAGGGCAGGTCTCGGATCAAGAATTGCTGGAGCGGATGGAACACCTACGCAGTAGTCACGCAGAAGACTGGGCCGACGAATACTTGTTGTCCCTGATCCATCTTGAACGAGGCGATGCAGCCTCTGCTTCAAAGCTCCTGCAGGAGGCCGCGAACGATTCCTCCGATGATCGCACAGTCATCTCGGCGCTCCGTATCGCTAATGCGGATCTCCATAAGTGGGGAAGTCTTCCCGAACTACCGCATGGATATGCTGATGAACAGGAACTACCAGACAGGTATCGTGGCAAGCGGGACAAGAGGGGACTCGGTTGGACTGTATCCTACTCGCCCGATGGGCGGTTCATCCTTCGTCAAATGGGAGACAGCGGCTCTAAGGAGCCAGTTAACGTTTATGAGCTTAGGACACACAAGCGCCTGTGTAAGCTAATGGTGGGCGGCCCTGTTAGGTCCTTTTGCGTTAGTCCAGACAGGCGAGTTGTGCTCACCGGTCCTCCGATGCGCGTTTGGGACGTAGCAACCGCAGAGTGCAAGTGCATGCTGGACGGCGGATTGGTTGTGTGCGTGAGTCCCGAGGGCAGTCTGGCACTCTCCGGAATGTTCGAAGAAACGCTGCGGGTCTGGGATCTCCGAACCTATCGATGCTTGTCTGTTTTGCAGGGTCACGAGGGAAAGGTCAGCTGCGCTTCCTTGAGCCTTAACGGCCGATATGCTATGTCGGGAAGCGACGACAAGACACTGCGCTTGTGGAGCCTGGAGACTGGGAAGTGCCTACGAACGTTCGTGGGGCATGCCTCTTCAGTCCAGTGCGTTTCTCTGAGCAACGACGCACAGACTGCCCTGTCCGGAAGTGTGGACAGGACACTTCGCATTTGGCGGGTATCGACGGGAGAGTGTATTCACATTCTTCGCGGCCACACTTCGCAGATCAAATGTGCGTACCTGAGTGCCGATGGTAGATGGGTACTTTCCTTGGCTCACGACTCTACCGTGCGCCTATGGGAAGTGTCGAGGGGAAGATGCCTGCGTACCTTTCAGAGATGGGGGCGCTCTTCCGTTGAAGACATATACCCATTTTGTTTGGACATGGAAAGCCCGGCAGAACAAGGGAAAACGGCGTATGACGACATGAAGCCGTGGGTAGTCCGGAGGGCGGAGGAGACTCTCGCTGCACCGTTCGTGCTGTGCCGTTCTCAACGGTCCGCCGTCCAGACTGAAGCACACTCTCGTTTTGAGAAACACCTGGACGAAGCGACGGCCGCGCTGAACCAGTACAGGATCGCGGACGCTCATGCTGTATTAACGAAAGCCCGCGGCACCCTCGGTCATGAGCGACATCCTCAAGCCCTGGACCTTTGGGCATCCCTATCGCAAAAGGCAAAGCGCCTGGGGCTCAAGCGTGCCTATTTCCGCCGTACCTTGGAGGGCCCTAGTGGTTGGGGTATCTGCGTTTCTCTGAGCGGAGATGGACGGATAGCTGTTGGTGGAGGCGTCGAGAATACTCTATGGGTATGGGAGGTTGGCGCCGACAAGTGCGTTCGTCCCCTCCAAGGCCACGAAGATCGCATATGGTCCGTCAACGTGAGCCCTGACGGTCGGTGGGCGCTTTCTGGAAGCAGGGATAAGACCGTCCGTCTCTGGGATACGCGCGAAGGACGTTGTGTCCGTGTCCTTGAGGGCCACGCCGACGTAGTGTCTTCAGTGGGTCTGAGCGCCGATGGGCGGTGGGGCCTTTCGGGAAGCCGGGATAAGACTGTCCGCCTGTGGGACTTGGCTACAGGAACCCCATTGCGTGTTTTTCAGGGACGTGGGCCGGTTTCTCTCAGTGAAAACGGGCGGTGGGCACTTTTCGACGCGGCGGAGTACGGTAAGGCTTGCGGCAGCGTATGGGATATGGTCAGCGGGAGACAGATATGCAAGTTTGAGTGCTCGGACAACAGGATGAATGCGCGTTGCCTCAGCGCGGACGGCACCTTTGTATTCTCGACGCATAGCGGGTCTTCAGTAGAAAGGACCCCCTTCCTATGGGACACAGCCAGTGGGAAGCTTATTCGCGTTTTTCAAGGCGAGTGCCACGGAAGTTCAGCACATACTCCCTATCTTAGCCCAGACGGCCGATGGGCGATTTCGGGAGGCGTCGATCACAAAACAAGTGTAATAAGTGTATGGGAGGTGCCAACGGGAAGGTGTGTTGGCTGCTTTGGACCCCAAGCGGGTAGCGTCGATATTATTACCGCGAGTGCAGATGGCCGTTGGGTCCTTTCGGTTAGCGATGACCAGATCATCCGCCTGTGGGAGTTGGAATGGGACCTGGCAATCCAAAACACCGGCGATTGGGATGAGGGTGTCAGACCACACTTGGTGAGATTCCTGACCCTCCACACACCCTATGCTGGCAGGATTCCTAAAGGTCGCGTGCCCTCCGAAAGTGAAATCAGACTAGGGTTGACTCGCCGCGGCAAGCCGGTCTGGAGCGAAGAAGACTTCGAGAATCTTCTCCACACGCTGGGCTGTGCGGGTTACGGTTGGCTGCGGCCGGAGGGCGTTCGCCGTGAGCTGGATAAGATGACCAGCGAATGGACGGGCCCGCCGCCGTTGCCTGGTGGCTCGGATGCGCCCCGATATTCCGAAGCAGCGCCACCTGTGGTAGGAGCACATCAGGATCGTGGACCCCAGTCAGCCAGCTCGCTTCCGGGAAGAAGTAACGCTCAGGACATCAAGACCAAGGCGGAGGGACAAACTCAGGTGCAAGAGGGCGCAGAAATCCAACCCGCGCCGCCGGATACGCCGACGCTCCTGGACATGCGTAAACCTAAAGGCCGCGGATCGCTTTCCGGATGCTCAGCGCCCTCCGATCCAAAGGCGAAGCCGCCCGGGCATTCTGGAAAAAGTACGGTCCGGAAAGGGATCGAGAAGACCCCCGTGGGTATTTCAGGGACCAAGGGCTACGATCATGCACATCGCGAAGACAATGCTTGTGCACGTTGCGGCAGGCCCCGCTTTCCTGGCGCGCGGTTCTGCGTACACTGTGATAACATGCTTCGTCCGGATCCGCAGCCAGGCGTCGGTCCTGTAGCGGGCGAACCAGCGGCAGCTAGCTGCACCTGTGGCGCCGTCAACGCGGCGGGCAATCGCTTTTGCAAACAGTGTGGTCGGCCGCTGGCGACAGCTCGGGAGCGGCGATGCGCGTCGTGCGACGGACTTGTCCCGTCCGGCGTCAACTTTTGCGTTCATTGTGGCAAGGAAATCGGAGACGACAGTGGTGCGTGATGAGGCGCGGCGAGATAAATGGAACGGTTCGTCAACGGGGAGCTGCTCCACGACATCGATTCTTCGGACTTGTCTTCCCTCGGCCGAGTGGCCATCCTACTTGCGGAAGGAGTACCCGTGCTCGCCGGTCGTCACCACCAGTTGGTCTCCGTATTGAACTCGACCATCCAAAAGCTCCGCCGCCAGCCGATCGCTTACACGCTCCTGGAAAGTCCTCTCCAACGCGCGGGCACCGTAGGTTTCATCGTATCCATCATCCAACAGCTTCTCGCGTGCCTCGGGCGACAGGCAGACGGTAATCCGCTTGTCGCGCAGCCTCGTGTTGAGCTGATCGATCAACTTTGTAAGGATGGCACCGAGCGCCTTACGATCGAGCGGCCGAAACACGACCTGCTTCCGAATGCGGTTGAGGAACTCCGGTCGAAAGTGGCGGCTGACCTCTGACAGAACCGCATTCGCGAGCGCATCGTGGTCGCCGGCTTCGTCGACCGACTTATCAGCGTGCGTGTCTCGCTGTCTCACCGGATGGAATCCGAAGATGGTACCGGCCTGTCTCTGATCCTGCAGCAGACGAGACCCCAGGTTTGACGTCATGATGATGATGCATTCGGTGAAGTCGGCGCGGCGGCCTTTGCCATCGGTCAGCCGGCCCTCGTCGAAGATCTGGAGGAAGACGTCGTACACCTCTGGATGGGCCTTCTCAATTTCGTCAAAGAGCACGACGGCGTAAGGCCGCGTTCGCACCTTGCTCACCAGTTGGCCCTCGTCATGGTAGCCGACGTACCCCGGCGGCGCGCCGATCAGCTTCGCTACCTCGTGTTTCTCCTTGTACTCAGACATGTCGAAGCGAATCAGGGCGTCCTCGGAGCCGAACAGGAACTCCGCAAGGGCCTTGGCCAGTTCCGTCTTGCCGACGCCCGTAGGTCCGAGGAACAGGAATACTCCGGCGGGTCGCCTCGGATCGGCCAGACCCAATCGAGCAGCACGAACCGCCTCCGCGACCTCCCGCACAGCATGGTCCTGTCCGATTACCCGCCGTTGCAGAGCAGCTTCCATACCCTGGAGACGGATCCGCTCATCGGAAGTGAGCAAGTCCACCGGCACCCGGCATCGTTCGGCGACCACCTTTGCGATGTCTTCAACGTTCAATTCCTGGGTGCTAGCGTGCGGGCCGTCCATGCTTAAGGAGAGCGTGGCGAGTACCCGCGCTGAACAAGCTTGGTCGATCAGGTCGATTGCCTTGTCCGGCAACCGGTGATCCGGCATATGCCGCATAGAGAACTCGACCGCCTTGGCGACGGCATCGTCGCTGATCACCAAGCGGTGGTGTTCCTCGAACTTGCCCTTGAGCCCCATCAGAATCTCGATGGCTTCCTGCTTGCTCGGCTCATTGACCCAGACCATTTGGAATCGGCGTTCCAGAGCGGCGTCGGATTCGATGTACCTGCGATACTCCGCGTTCGTTGTTGCGCCGATGACCTTAATCTCGCCGCGGGCAAGGGCGGGCTTTAGTATCTGGGCGGCATCCATGGCCTGATCGCCCCCGGCACCGGTACCCACCATGGTGTGAATCTCGTCGATGAACAGAAGCAGATTGAGATCGCTAGCGGTCTCCCGAATCACCATCTGAAGCTTCTGCTCAAACTGGCCTCGCAACGAGCTTCCGGCGAGCAGGCTGCCCATGCTCAATTCGACGATGCGCCAGCCCCGGAGTTCCTCGCGCGCGTTGTCGGCCGCCGCCCTCTGGGCGAGCCCTTCTACAATGCACGTCTTGCCGACACCAGGATCGCCCACGAGAACGGGGTTGCTCTTCGTCCTACGACGAAGGATCTGGGCAATCTGGCGCATCTCGTCTTTTCGACCCACGCAGGGCATCAGCTTGCCTTGTCTAGCGAGGGCCGTGATGTCGCGTCCGACCTTGTCGAGGAATGGCGTCTTCGACGTACGCTTGGGCTTGCCCCGCCCGTCAGCCGGTAGCGGCGACACCGGTCCGCCTTGGGGCACGCCCTTCGCGACTGTGGCGGGCGATTCGCTTCTCTCTGCGGCGAGACCGACACCCTGACGAAGCAGGGTCCAACGCCCGTCGAGGGTCGCGATTGCTTCTCGCAAGATGGGGCTGGCGTGAACGACCAAGGTCGTCAAGAAGTGTCGGATGCCCACAGATGAGACACCCTCCTCGCGCGCCAGCTCTTCGGCCGCCTCGCACACCTGAACACACCGTGCCGAACGGTGGCCTGTGAACTTGCCCCGTGGCAGATCTGCCTTGTTCAGCAGCGACCGCAGCCGGCGTCGAACCCCCGACGTACTGAGCCCTGCCTCGTTCAGCAGCTGCTCCGCCCATGTGGTGTCGTCGCCAATCTCAGGGGACAGGGGAGCCGCTTTGGCCACGTCTTCAAGTTTGCAGATTGCGATGAATAGATGCTCGGGCTCGAGCGCGGCATTGCCGCAGAATCGCGCCTCGGCGCCCGCAATTGCCAGAGTAACCTGCATTGAGGGACTGATGTCCATGCGTACCAATCTCCGGATGTTCGGGCGGCGCCTCGCCTCCTGTCCCCCATCGGTTGGGTATCGTAGCTTCAGGCGACGAGCGACGGACGACGTCGCCAACCTGGGGTCTACTCCTCCTCCACCGTTGTGGTTCCGTGCTCTTCCGTGAGTGCGAGATGAAGCGCCGCCGCCATCAGGCCCGCCGCGTCGAACACCGATGTTACAATTCTTGCCGCGTCGCCGCTCGCTACGTCGAAACCGCCATCGGCCGTTTTACACAACGCCGCCAAGGCCAACAGCACTGTCTGGCCGGTCCGGGAACGGCGCGTCTTGTTCCCTGCGAGCGAGAGCAGGAGAGATAGGGCAGCCAGCTTGGCGCGGGCGTTCTCCGAGAGCGCCCCGGTGCTTTCGAACCATCGTCTTACGGTCAACTCGTTCGCACCAAGAAGCCGGGCCCCGTCGTTCACGCTCAGATCGTGCAATCGTAAGCCATTCCGAACCGCTTCTTGGAGCTTGCTCGCTGACAAACCCATAAGACGCTGAAGTTCGGTCACGAGGGCTCCCGGTCGACTGGCGGACTCCAGGCCTAGACTCAGCAGACCCACAATCTGATCATCATTCATTCGTCTAACATCGTATTCCTGACTGCTCATGGCACCCTCGATTCTCGTCTCAATCACCAATGCCGCCGTCGGCTCGATTGGAACGCTCGTATCAGATCCTGGATCTCGTCGGCGAATTCGGCGTCCGACATGTCAGGCGTTCGTATGTCCTGTTCCAACGCCCTTCGGAACCGGTCTCGCACGGTCTCAGCCCTACATCGGACTGCCTCGCCCGACAACCCATGTTTCATGCCGATCTCGACCCAGCCGACAGGCGGGTTTTCAAGGTACCTTGCGGCGAACATCTCGAAGTGAATGCCCAGCCCGTCCCTTTCACATTCTGACCCGACCCGCACAATCACCGCGTTAAGCAGGGCACGGGCGTACTCTCGGTCGAACGCGTCGTCGGGCGTCTCGCCATCCGCGGGTTCCAGGTGGGGTACCTCCTCCAAAACATTGCCCAAGCAGGCCAAGCCGCCTTCGGGCCGCCTCATGTCGGCCTGGGCTCGCCTGATCACGTCCACGAGCATGTTTGACAGGGTTCGCTTAATGAACGACCGGAATCGATACACGCGAGGCTTGAGGTTCGCGAGAAGCTGTCCAGAAGCGAGCTTCACAAAGAAGCCTTGCGTAAGATCCTCGGCGGTCTCCCGATCCATACCGTGATGCTGAAAGTAGCAGAACACAGGCGTGCCATACCGGCGAGCGAGGTCGGCGATGGCATCATTATCGCCCGCTTGCGCCCTCTCGATCCACGTCCACATCGTGGGAGGAAACGATTTCCTCCAGGCGCCTGAGTCAATTAGGGGCGGACTATCTTCATGACCCGCTCTCACGTTCGTTGCTTGGTCACGTTCTGACATGAGTTGAGTCCCGTTCCCTTGCGGATCCGGCGGCGTCTTGAGGCGCGGTAGAAGAAGGCCCACCTGCGTCGCCACCGTTCGACGTGGTCTTATCCGGCACCATGGTGTCCACCCCTCAGCCCCAAACCCATCGCAGTCGGGGCGGAACCGCATGGCCAGGATCGGCTTGGCAGACGGCGAATGCGGTCAGCCCCTATGCAGTATACGCGATTCCACGCTAAAACGGGACGGACGGCGCTTCGAACTTGGGGCTGTGACTTGCACGTCAGCAGCAGACCCCCGAACGCCGCAACTCGGACGCCGCGGCCCTCGGCCGGCCGAACGGACATTTCCAGGCACTTCGGCCCCGAATTTCCCGCCGCCTGCGTATCGATTTATGTGGGAGCGTCAAGCGGAGGCGATTCGATGGCGGAGAACGAGAACATGTTGCAGGTTGCAGAACTAACCCCCGAGCAGCTGGAGGCACGCATCAGGAAGTGGACGCGTGTGTTCAAGACCGGAACAGGTGACCCCGAGGTCCGGACGAAGCTGAAAGCACTCTTGCTGGAGAAGGAAAAAAGGCACGTCGTGGCGTTTACGGACGAGCAACTGGCTGCAACGATTGCGCAGTACCGGGAGAAGGTCCGGGCTGGCGGCCGCGGAGCAGACGAGATACTCGAGCGTCTGATCCAAGAAGATACGCGGCGAAAGGCGCCGAGCGCATCCGTTCCGGCCCTGGCAAAGGTGAAGCGCGCGACTGAACCCGCGGCGGTCAGTAGCTACGGCTGGACACCCGCCCAGAATGTCGCGTTTGTCGTGTTCATGCTCTTTGGCCTGCCGCTGTTGCGCACAGTATGCCATTCTCCGAACAAGCCCTCGAGGCTTTCGGCCAACACATTTGGCAGCTCGTGGCAGAAGTCGAACGCCTCTCCAAGCGACCGCCCTCACAACAGCACCAAAGCCGCCGAATCGAGCTCCCGCCGACTTTCACCACTGACTGCTGAGTCAGCGATCGCCTTGCTCCCGCAGGATGGCATCTACAGCCAGACGGCAGGCACCGGCGGCAACTACCGCGACCCGATGAACCGGTACTTCGAAGTCCAGCCTCCCGCAGGCTGGCAGATCGTGGAGAAACGGGACAAGGGCACGTTCACGTTCGGTCCGGACTCCACGCAGCCCGGAAGGGTCGTTCCTCGAAGCTGGATCATCTTTCGGAAGGATGGAGCTGAGGTCGGAGTCATCGCTCGAGAGAGCTTCAGCAGCATCGAGCAGGACTTCGATCTGGTTGTCAAAGGATTCCGCGAAGGCGCTGGCGCGATGGTCGAACGAAGTCGCTTCGTCACCATCGATGGCGCAAAGGGCGGAGAGCTCGTTAGCTCGGTCAAAGGCGTGCGGCTCTTGGCCGTGAAGTACAAGAAAAACGGCCTGGACCACGCCATCACGATGACCTGTCCTGCTAGCGACGTCCCCAAGGTTTTTCCGGTATTCGATCAGTTCCTGCGAAGCTATCGGAGCCTCGAGATCGCTAAACCACGCACACGGCCGTGACCCAGAGATAGAGATGAGGAAGCTGGTTATGAATTGGCCAATCTTCTCCTTCACGCCCCCTGTTCGGCATGGGGCACTCCGCCCTCAGCCAAGTCCGGCGTTCGGGAACTTGGGCGTGCTGAGCCGACGCGATTGTGATGGTGCGACGATGAAACCGCAGCGTGAACGTGTCGAGCAGGCGCTTCGTTCGCCAAAGCCTGCTTGCTCGCAGGGGAACAACGGCTTGGTTAGAATACCTGGCGCGGAAAACTTGGGCGGCGGACTCCCAGCCCACCCCAGGTCATCTCCTGCCGACGCCGCGGAACGGATTCCGGAGCTGCTGGGCGCCGCGCCGTCCGTTTCCGCATCAACGAGGCGACTGCCATGGCAAAACTGAAGATAGCCTGTCTAGGATGCGGAACGAGCTTGACCGTCGACGAGGTCCACCTTGGCAAGACCGGCCGATGCAAGCAGTGCGGGGCGAAGTTCCCGATCCAGCGGCCCGAGGTCGGGGCCATCGAGGTTACGCAACCAGCGGTGGCCAAGTCACCGGTGCAGGTTAAGCCGATGTCCGCCGGTGCGACACAGCCTGCTGGGGCGTCTTCACCGGCAGTGCATCAGGCCGCCGTAACCCGACCGCAAACACATGTTTCCGGCACCGGGCCGCAACCCGCGGACGTGACGGTTCCTCAGGGCGAGCCGAAGAAGCCTGAGAATGTCAAAGCCGCCGAGGATGCCGTGCCCGCCGAGTGGGACGTCGGCGAGGTCATTCTTGACACCTACGAGGTCAAGCACGTCCACACCGGCGGCGGGATGGGGCTGGTGTACCGTGTCCACCACCGCAACTGGAACATGGACCTCGCGGTCAAGAGCCCCCGTCATGAGTACTTCGCCACAGAGGAGCACAAGGCGAACTTCATTCGCGAGTGCGAGACTTGGATCAACCTGGGCCTCCATCCGAACGTCGTCTCCTGCTACTACGTCCGAACCTTGGGCGGCATCCCTCGGGTTTTCGCCGAATACGTCGAAGGCGGCAGCCTGAAGGACTGGATCGATAACCGCAGGCTGTACGAGGGCGGTCCGCAGGAAGCGCTCAAACGCATCCTGGACATCGCAATCCAGTTCGCCTGGGGCCTACACTACGCGCATGAGAAGGGCCTCATCCATCAGGACGTCAAGCCGGCCAACTTGATGATGACACCCGAGGGCGAGACCAAGGTCGCGGACTTCGGCTTGGCGAAGGCACGGAAGGCCGCAGGTGAGGCTATGTCGCGCGGTCCGCACCGGAGCATCCTGGTCTCAAGCGGTGGCATGACACCGGCCTACTGCTCGCCCGAACAGGCGAACGGTGTGCCGCTTACGAGAAAGACGGACATTTGGTCGTGGGGTCTATCTGTGCTGGAGATGTTCACGGGCGGCGTAACCTGGATGGCAGGCCAGGCAGCTACGGAAGCCCTGACGGCATACTTGGAAGCTGGCTCCGAAGGCGAGTCTATCCCAACGATGCCCGGCGCAATTGCGGATGTTCTTCACCGATGTTTCCAGCGGAACCCAGACAACCGGCCGGAGGACTTGCTAGCGATCTCGGCTGTGCTTCAAGATACCTGTCATCAAGTCACGCGGGAGGCTTATCCTCGTGAACAACCACAAGCTGCCCAACTGCTGGCCGATGGTTTGAACAACCGGGCGGTTAGCCTGCTAGACCTGGAGAAGAACGATGAAGCCGAGAAGCTCTATCATGAGGCCCTAGAAGCTGACCCGCATCATCCCGAGGCAACGTACAACCAAGGTTTGCTTCTTTGGCGGTCGGGACGACTTACGGATGACGAGTTGGTGCGCCAGCTTGACGAGGTCCGCACGACGCAAGCCGACGACTGGCGCGTTGAGTACCTGCTCGGCTTAGTACACTTAGAACGTGGGGATCCTAAATCCGCTGTTCGCATACTGCAGCAGGCATGCACACGTGCGCCAAATGAGACTGGATTGCTGGCTACGCTCCAATCCGCACAGGCTAATGTTGACGCCGGCGGCGCATGTATCGGGGTACTTGAGGGACACACCAAAAGTGTCACATCCGTGGTATTCTCCCCAAGCGGGCGACACGTGTTGTCAGGAAGCGAAGACAACACAATCCGGCTGTGGGAATTACCAAGGGGCCGCTGCCTAGTCATTCTTGAGGGTCATACAGACGCCGTTAGGTGCGTGGCCGTTTCCGCCGATGCAAGTCTTGCCATCTCCGGAGCTTATGACAAGACGCTCCGGCTGTGGCTCATGGCCACCGGTGAGTGCCTCAGAGTATTTACCGGCCACACGAATTGGGTTACCTCGGTTGCGCTCTCACACGACGGTCGCTATGCGTTATCGGGAGGCCGCGACAGAACCGTTCGCCTTTGGGATGTTAATTCTGGGTCTTGCATGCGCGTTTTTGAGGGACATAAGAGTGACGTACACTGCGTCGCCCTTAGCGTCGATGGCCGCCTAGCCGTGTCAGGTAGCGGCGGGGACTTGGGCACAGCCCGAGACAACACTCTTAGATTGTGGGATGTACACGCCGGCTGTTGTCTCCGGACACTCGATGGACATACGAAGCGCATAAACTCCGTAAGCCTGTCGCCGAATGCACAGTTTGCCGCTTCGGCGAGCTTGGACAGAACCATCCGCCTGTGGGATCTCGCCTCAGGTAAGACGGTGCGCGTGTTTACTGGCCATTCCCAGGACATAAGATCCGTAGTTTTTTCTGGAGATGGCACACTCCTTGTCTCCGGTGCGAACGATGATACTTGTCGCGTCTGGCGCGTGGGTACCAGGAGATGCCTGCGCACATTTCGCGATGACATCTATCGCGTCTCCGCCGTGGCGGTATCACCTGATGGTTGCATGGCGTTGTCTGGCGGCCGGGACAAGCTGATTCGAGTTTGGCGAATAGCTTTTGGCGAACCCGCGCCGCAAGCCGTATGCCGTCCCACAGACTATACCGCGCTCGCGGCGTCAGGGCGGCGAGTAGAGCAGCTCATCCGGACAGCAGAATTGGCCTTGGACGGTGGTGACCCATCCCTTGCGTACCGCCTCGCGGCCGATGGCATGTCAATAGCCGGCCACTCGAGGTCCCCGTCCTTACTTGCGTTGCAGAGGAGGGCAGCCTTATTTGGGCGCCGCGCGGGCTTTCGTGCGGGCTGGTGTCTCCATACCCTGAAAGGACACGCAGGGCCAATCCATTCGATTGCACTCTTCAAGAGCAGCCATGTTGCCGTTTCGGGTGGAGGCGATGCTGACATTCGCCTATGGGAGCTCCCTAGCGGTAGTTGCCTCCGCACGCTGAAGGGACATTCCGGTGCTGTTACATCCCTCTCGTTGTCGCGTGATTCACGACATCTTTTGTCTGTGGCCGACCTCGATCCCGTGAAGCTATGGGACCTGTCCAATGGCAGGTGTATCCTCGAGTTCGCAGGCGGTGTTGGTACCACTTGCATCGCCTTATCCGACGATGCACGATACGCCGTCACAGGAACAAAGGACGGTGGCGTTCGCCTATGGGAGCTGACTAAGGGTGCCTGCCTCTGGCAATCGGAGGCGCAGGGCAGCGCGCCAGTATCCGTTGCGTTGTCCGGCGGGAGCCATCACGCGTGGGCGATTACTCGCGACGGCGTGCTTCAGCTATGGCGACTTGGTACTACGGCATGTGTGCGCAGGACGGGAATAGGTTCAGGATTTGCTGAGCTGTTTCCTGAGCAGGGCCTAGTCGTCACAAAGGACCCAGGTGTTAGCGCGCTTACGGTTCTTGACCTGCTCATGGGAGAACCCGTTTGCACTCTGCATTGCGATGTAGAGAAGGTAAACTGCGTATATCTGTCATTCGACGGACACTTCGCGGCGTCAGCAGGTTTTGATAAGACGGTGCGCCTCTGGGACCTGAGCACCGGCAGGCAGATGCGAGTATTTGATGGACATACGGAGCAAATCCGTGTAGTGGCAGTTACAGACGATGGACGATTCGTGGTATCAGGCGGTTATGACAATGTTCTGCGAGTATGGGAACTGACTTGGGACTACGAATTTCCTGGACCCGACGATTGGAACGACCGTGCATACCAGTACCTGCAAGAGTTCCTTGCGCGTCGCACGCCGTGCGCATTTGTAAGCAGCGGGTTGTCAGTCCAGCGTGAATTGCCTGTGGCGCCCTCGACGCTCAGTACGGCGCCTGAATGGAGCGATGCGGATTTCGACGAGTTGGTGGCGGAGTTGCAACACCGAGGTTACGGCTGGCTTCGACCGGAGGGCGTACAGAAGAAGCTGGAAGAGATGGCTGCGAATTGGCAAGGCGCGCCGCCGTTGCCGTGGGAGAAGTAGAAAGATCACCATGAGGATGTCCACTTCCATTGAGTTGGTGATGCAGGTAGCTGGGCAGGAAGCTGTCGCTGGTCGCTTTGACGAGTTCAGGCCGGAACACCTTCTGCTGGCCTTACTGAAGCTCGCGGAGATCCCGATTCTGGAGCTTGGCGGACTTGCCCCAGGGGCTGAAGTGATCCAACAGGTTGCCGCGGAAGTGCAGGTCGTGCGCCGCGAGCTGGCCACCCGTGGCATCGACAGCACGCAGGCTCGCAGGCGCCTGCGGGCCGAACTTGGGCGAGGAGCCTGCGAGAATGTGCCACGGCCGATGCACAGGTCGGAGGCTACCAGGAAGATCTTCGACGAGGCCGCGAAGCTTGCACACGCAGAACGCTCTCCGGTCATAACTGTCCTCCATCTCTTGATCGCATTGCTAGCAAACCCCACCACAGCGATGGTCAAGGTCCTGGGCGGAGGCGCCTTCCAGAAAGGAGCCGGACAAGGCAAGTCGCCTCTCCTTGATCGCTACGGCAAGGATCTGACCCTGCTCGCCAAAGAAGGCAAACTCCAGGACGTTCAAGGTCGGGAGGCAGATACGAAGGCTCTGTTGTGGTTCCTTGCCTCCACAGGTCGATCTGCGGCGCTCCTTATCACAGATCTCCATGAGGTGGCCCGGGACGTTGTCATTGCCGCAGCCGCAGCGATTTCGGGCGGCAAAGCGGAGGCCGGCCTCAAGGACTATCGAATCCTAGACATCAGCGACACCTGCCAACCCGACACCCCTGGAGGTTTGGCGAACCTCCAAGCAATGTTGGAAGAAGCTGCTGCCTCCAGCAACATCGTGCTATTCGTCCCTGCTGTGGATGCTCATGCAGAACGCAAACCCAATGAACGGGTCAACTTACTGCGCGCCGGTATCGAAAAGCGACGGGCGAAGATCATCTGCCGTGCATCGGCCGAGGCGTACTCGGCCCTCTTAGCCCCTGACACCGCCTGGCGCCGCTTGACTCAGCCGATCTGGCTGCGCGAACGTGTCGACGACACGATGCCGCAGGAACTGTGATAGGAAGCGGGCGATGTTTACCGAGAAGGCACAGGCTGTCATTGACCTCGCCAAGGACTTGGCATCCGGTGATGGGGCCACGGAGTTGGGCCTCATGCACCTGCTGGCGTCCATGACGAGGCATGCGGAAGGTCGAGTGCTGCTGGCCGAAGCAGCCGGCCTGACGCCAGATCAGATTCGGAAAGTTTGCCCCGAGATTCCCGAGCCGGCCCCGTGTCCTGGAAAATTACCCCTTGGTCTATCGGTGCGAGATGTTCTCAACACGGCCAAGAGCCTTGCGGAGGAGATCCCTGACCGAACGCATCCCGGCCTGATCGACATAAGGCACGTGGCGTGCGCGATCGCTTCGTCAGGACCAGCAGCCGAAGTGCTGAAAGTGGCTACCCGATCTCGTGAAGCAACCTTGGCGATGCTGGCCTCCTGGTACGAAAGAGATCCTCTGGTGCCGGGGCTTGACGAGCTGACGGACCGGCTTCGCCGGCTGCGGGACGAACTCTTGAAGAAGGTGTTCGGCCAGGACCACGCGGTGCATGCGTTCGTGGAAGGCATGTTCAACGCGGAGATCGTTGCCGCAGCCGACACGGCCCGCAAAGGGCCCCAAGGGATCTTCGTCTTCGCCGGCCCTCCCGGCGTGGGCAAGACCTACCTGGCGGAGTTGGGCGCTTCCATGCTTGCCCGGCCATTCAAACGGTTCGACATGACGGCGTTCTCCGGCCACGAGCAGAATGATGGCCTGATCGGCATGGCCAGGATGTACCACGGCGCACACCCGGGGAGGCTGACGGAGTTCGTGGAAAAGAACCCTAATGCCGTGCTGCTGTTCGATGAGATCGAGAAGGCCCATCAGAACACCATTCAGCTTTTTCTCCAGGTGCTTGACGCGGGAGCGCTGGAGGACAAGTTCCATGAACGCGACGTTCACTTCCGAGACACCATCATTATCTTCACGACGAATGCGGGGCGTTCTCTTTACGACCGCCCGAATGCCAGCGGCATCCATCAGGTCAGCGCATCGTTCCATCGCAGGACCATCCTGAGCGCCCTGGAAACCGAAACCGATCCCCGGACGGGACAGCCGTACTTTCCGCCCGCGATTTGCTCGCGTATGGCCACGGGGTATCCCGTTCTCTTCAACCACCTTGGTGTCAATGAGCTTGAGCGTGTCGTGAGCGCGGAGCTCGCCCGCGTCGGTGGCCTCATTGAGCGACAATACTACAAACAAGTGGCGTTCGAAGAGCGCATTCCGATGTGCCTAGTCCTGCGGGAAGGCGCGCGTTCAGATGCCCGAACGCTGCGGTCCCAGACGGAGGCCTTTGTCAAGAGCGAGATTCTCAAGGTCTGCCAGTTGTTCGAGACCGACCGCCTCGAGGACGCGCTGGCTCAGGTGGACACCATTCGCTTTGCCTTGGATCAGGATTTCCAGCAGGCCGGCTCAGATGTTGCCTCGCTGTTTGAGAGAGAGGACAAGCCCCATCTGCTGCTTGTAGCGGCGGAAGAACTAGCGGGCCCTTACAGGGCACAGATGACGGATGTGGATTGGCACTCAGCTCAGACTGCCGACGCCGCACTGGAGATCTTGGCCGAGCATGATGTGGACATGGTCTTGTTGGACATCTGGATTGGCCGGATCGCCAGCCGTCCGACTGTAACCATGCGGCAGTTCGACCGGGCTCCTGCGGCTGCCCGGGGCTTGGCCGCAGGCCAAGAACTCCTTAGGAAGCTACACGAACGGGCACCGGCTATTCCAGTTTACCTGCTTGGGTTGGATGAACCTTCCGGCGGACCCGCCATGGGCGGGCACATTGACGAAGAGCTTCTGATGGCCTGCATCCGTGGGGGCGGCGCCCGCGGGATAGTGTCGAGCTGCCTTCTGGACGAGACCGCCACCGACTGGCAGGCACGCCGCGACCGTCTTGCCTTCGAACTGCTGGCTGTTTGCGAGCGACTGTATCGCGAGAAGACGGCGGACCGTCTTGGGCGGGAACACAAGGTCTTGGCCTTTGAGACCGCGCCTCGCTTCGACCGGTTGAGCAGCGAGATCGTCATCCGCTTACGGGATCTACGTCTGTCCCGCGCCATCGCCGCGGCTGACGCTGGAGAGATCCTTGAGGATGTCGAGCGGCCGCGGGTCAAGTTCGATGACGTGATCGGGGCTAACGCCGCCAAGGAAGAGCTGCAGTTCTTCGTCGATTACCTCAGGAATCCCAAGCGATTCGCCGCCTTGGGCCTCAAACCGCCCAAGGGCGTGCTGCTCTACGGGCCCCCCGGCACCGGCAAGACCATGCTGGCTCGTGCGATTGCGGGTGAATCCGACGTGGCGTTCCTCACTGCTTCCGCGAGCAGCTTTGTGACGATCTGGCAAGGTAGCGGGCCGCAGAATGTCCGCGACCTGTTTGTCCGGGCACGCCGCTATGCCCCCGCCATTGTCTTCATCGATGAGATTGACGCCATCGGTCGCCCCCGCACCGGAGCAGCCGGCGGTGCCCAAGCGAGTGAGAACACACTCAATGCGCTGCTGACTGAAATGGACGGGTTCACGAGCCCATCGGCGGACCGGCCGGTGTTTGTCCTGGCGGCGACGAACTTTCGTGTCCAGTCCGAAGACCGAGATTCGCCGGAGCGATCGACCCGGACGTTGGACCCGGCTTTGGTGAGACGGTTCTCCAGGTCGATTCTGGTGGACCTCCCCGACACTGCTGCAAGGAAGCAATACCTCTTCCTTCGCGTCGGCGAGGCAAAACGGGCAAACGTTTCGAATGCCGCCTTGGAGCTTCTTGCCGAGAAATCCGTCGGCATGAGCGTCGCCGATCTCGAACAGGTCATCGATACCGCTGGCCGGAGGGCCGCCAAGGGGGATGGCCAGATCACGGATGACATTCTTCTGGAGGCGATAGACGCCGCTCGGGAGGGCGAAGCGAAGCAGTGGTCGCCGGAGTTCCTCGAACGGACGGCCCGGCACGAGGGTGGCCATACGATCATTTACTGGCTATGCGGCTGGCTGTCACCGGAGGTCTCGATCATCGCCAGGGGCGACCACGGCGGCGGAATGAGGCGATGCGAAGCGGAGATCAAACGCGAAAGCCTGACGCGAGATGAGATGCTGGCGCGGATACGGGTTTCGCTGGGCGGCCGGGCTGCGGAGATGCTCTACTACGGTCAGGGTGCCGGCGTTGCCACTGGGGCATCGGGAGACCTGGAGAGCGCCACGAACCTTGCGCGTCAGATGATTTGCCGCTACGGCATGGACGAGGAGTTCGGTCTACTGGCCGTGCCCGAACTCGTTTCCCGCCCAGAAGCCGTCGGCACACCAGTTTACCAAGAAGTCAATCGCCGCGCTGGCGCACTTCTCAAGGAGCAGATGGGTGTGGCGCTAAAGCTCCTCGAACAGCACAGGAACCACCTGGACGCCGTAGCTGAGGCCTTGCTCGGGAAAAACAGGCTCTACCGCGCGGACCTGGAAACCATGCTTCCGCCATCTACCCGGCCTGCCGGTGGAGGGGGATAGGAGAGCCATGGGGATCTTTGAGACCAAATGCCCAGACTGTGGCACGGCGCTGATTGCCGACGAAGCCCACCTCGGTAAGACCGGCCGGTGCAAGCGGTGCGGGGCGAAGTTCCCGATCAAAGGGCCAGGAAGATCAGAGCCGTCAGACGTAACCCAGCGGGTGGCTCCCATTCCTCTTGCGCAGCGATCGCCAACGCCATCCGAGGCCGGGGCTTCTGGCGTAACGCGGCCTCAGGGGAAGGCATCGGACGTCACGCCGCCTGCTGGGACCGGTCCGGCACGAGTGGACCAGGCCGGCGTGACCCAAGCGGAAGCGTACGGCTCACCGGAGGAACGGCGCGCCCCCGAAATCACCATCGCTCAGGTTGAACCGAGGAAGCCCGAAGAGGCTAAAGCCGCCGAGGACGCCGTGCATGCCGAGTGGAACGTCGGCGACGTCATTCTTGACACCTACGAGGTCAAGCAGGTCCACACCAGCGGCGGAATGGGGCTGGTTTACCGTGTTCACCACCGCAACTGGAACATGGACCTCGCCGTCAAGAGCCCCCGTCCTGAGTACTTCAGCAGCGAAGTGCAGAAGGAGAACTTCGTTCGGGAGTGTCTCACTTGGGTCGGCATTGGGCTCCACCCGCAAATCGTTTGTTGTTACTACGTTCGAGTATTGGGCGGCATCCCGCGGGTTTTCGCCGAGTACGTAGATGGCGGCACCCTGAAGGACTGGATAGACGACCGCAGGCTTTACGAGGGCGGCAATGATGAGGCTCTCAAACGAATCCTCGACATCGCCATTCAGTTTGCCTGGGGCCTACACTACGCGCATGAGAAGGGCCTGATCCATCAGGACGTCAAGCCGGCCAACGTGATGATGACTCCCGAGGGGACCCCGAAGGTGACCGACTTTGGATTGGCCGGCGCGCGGGCGGCCGCAGGCGAGATCCTGGGAAAGAAGGCACAGCACGATGTTCTTGTGAGCTGCGGTGGCATGACACCAGCGTATTGCTCACCGGAGCAGGCGCAGAGGGAGAAACTCTCTCCCAAGACGGATATGTGGAGCTGGGGTCTCTCGGTGCTGGAGATGTTCATCGGGGAGGTGACTTGGATGTCCGGGCAGACCGCCTTGGAGGTCCTAGAGCAATACCTGAAGGAGGACACCAATGAGGGCGCCGTTCCGAAGATGCCGGAGTCGCTGGCAGCGCTTCTTCATCGGTGCTTCGAGCGGAAACCCGAGGGGCGGCCCCAAAATATGCATGAGGCGGAAGAGGCGCTGAAGGACGTCTACCGGCAGAGCGTCGGCCGCGACTATGACCGGGCCGATGCGAAACCTGTGCCAAGGTTGGCGGATGCGTTGAGCAACCAGGCGATCAGTCTATTAGACCTTCGCAAGTCGGAGGAGGCCGAGAAGCTCTTTGAGGAGGCGCTGAAGGCCGATCCGCACCATCCGGAGGCGACATACAACTTCGGCCTGCTTCGCTGGCGACAAGGTCGGGTGACGGATGAGCGGCTTGTCGCTGCGTTGGAAGAAGTGCGGAAGTCCCACGAGGACGACTGGCGCGACGAGTATCTTCTGGCGCTGGTACACATTGAGCGCGGAGACGCGAAGTCAGCCCTGTCGCTGCTCAATGAGGCGGCGAAGCGGGCTGCTGGCACGGTCGAAGTTGCACGGGCAATGGCTGTCGCTCGTGCAAACCTAGGCACATGGGGTCGCTGTCTACGAACGTTGGAGGGACACACTCGCGGCGTGCAATCCGTCGCGATCAGCCCGGACGGGCGATGGGGGCTGTCGGGCGGCTGGGACAATACGCTACGTCTCTGGGATCTGGCCAAGGGGCAATGCCTGCGAACGTTTGAGGGACATACAGGCTCGGTGACCTCCGTTGCATTCAGCCGGGACGGGAGACGGGCGCTGTCGGGAAGCCATGACAAAACGCTTCGTCTCTGGGATGTGGCTGAGGGGCAATGCCTGCGAATGTTCGAGGGGCATACAAAGTGGGCGACCTCCGTTGCAATCAGCCGGGACGGGCGGTGGGGACTGTCGGGCAGCTTGGACAATACGCTACGTCTCTGGGATTTGAACACAGGCCAGTGTTTGCGGTTGTTCAAGGGGGGGGGAGTGGGCGTTGTTGCGATCAGCCCAGACACGCGATGGGGACTGTCGGGCAGCTTTGACAATGCGCTGCGTCTCTGGGATCTGGCCACAGGTCAGTGTCTACGGACGTTAGAGGGACACACTAAAGGTGTTAAATCTGTCGCGATCAGCCCGGACGGGCGATGGGGACTGTCGGGCAGCTTGGACAATACGCTACGTCTCTGGGATCTGGCCACAGGTCGGTGTATACGGACGTTGCAGGGGCACGCAGACGCGGTATCGTCCGTTGCGTTCAGCCCGGATGGGCGGTCTGCGGTGTCAGGGGGGAATTACGGAACCCTTGCTCTTTGGGATTTGACTAGCGGGCAATGCGTGCGGACGCTGGAGACGATCAGCTCGCCCAAGGACTCCGTTGCATTCAGCGCGGACGGGAAGTGGGTGCTTTCGGGGAGCACCGACAATGTGCTCCGCCTATGGGAAGTCGCAACCGGGCCGGCGCAGCGGTTTGTAGAAACTCGCCCGCGAGCCGTGGTAGAACTCCGCGGTTATGACGTGCATTTCCGAGTGATGATCAGCCACGCCGACGCTGCCCTGAAAGGTGGAGACGTCAACGCAGCACTCGCCGCTCTTGAAGCAGCTCGTGGCATTCCTGGGCACGCGCGAAACCCGGCGCTTCGGGCGCTTGGAAGCTCGGTGGGGATGCTGTGTCGACGGACAGGGCTGCGAGGGGGTTGGGTGGCTCGGACGTTCGAGGGACATACTGACTCTCTCAGTTCTGTTGCGATCAGCCCTGATGCGCGGTCCGGGCTCTCAGGAAGTTCGGATGATACGCTCCGTCTCTGGGATCTGGCCACAGGCGAGTGTCTACGGACGTTGGAGGGACACACTCGCGGCGTGCAATCCGTCGCGATCAGCCCGGACGGGCGATGGGCGCTTTCGGGAAGCAATGACGAGACGCTTCGTCTCTGGGACCTTGCCACAGGCCAGTGTCTGCGAACGTTTCAGGGGCACGCAGGCGCGGTAAGGTCCATTGCGTTCAGCCCGGACGGGCGATGGGCGATGTCAGGAGGCGATGACAAAACGCTTCGTCTCTGGGATCTGGCCACAGGCCGGTGTCTGCGGACGTTGCAAGGACACACTTGCGGCGTAAGGTCCGTCGCGATTAGCCCGGACGGACGGTCGGGGCTTTCAGGAAGTTCGGATAAGACACTCCGTCTCTGGAACTTGGCCACAGGCCGGTGTCTACGGACGTTCGAGGGACATACTGAGCCTCTCAATTCTGTCGCTATAAGTCCGGAGGGACGCCGCGCGCTCTCTGGAGGGCACGACAAGACCCTATGTCTCTGGGATCTGCTCACAGGTCAGTGTTTGCGGGTGATCAAGGGATTCGCGCTGCACTTGTACTCCGTTGCGATTAGTTCGGACGGACGGTGGGCGCTCTCCGGGAGTTCTTTCAAGCCGCTTCGTCTCTGGGATTTGGCCGTGGGCTTGTGCCTGTGGACGTTTGAGGGACAACCTGGCCCCATTAGTGCTGTAGCGATTAGCCCCGACGGGCGCTGGGCGCTCTCGGGGGGCGACGACAAGAAGCTTCGCTTATGGGAGCTCGATTGGAACCTCGAGGTTCCAGAGCCTTCGGATTGGGATGATGGCGCGATGGCGTATCTGGAGAACTTTCTGTGCCTGCACACCTCGTACGCAGCAGCGCTTCCCGAGAGCGGGGAGCCAAGCGAAGCGCAGATTCGCGACGCCCTTACGCGACGCGGGAAGCCCGTCTGGAACGAGGAGGATTTCAAGCAGCTGGTCCACACGCTCGGCCGGGCTGGCTACGGCTGGCTGCGCCCGGACGGCGTACGCACAAAGCTCGAAGAGTTGGCCGCCAGCTGGGAGGGCCCGCCGCCATTACCATGGCGGTCGGAAGACGTGGCGGGTCTAACCAACCCGCAGGCGTTCACGGAATCGCGCAAGGATGCAGTCGCCAGCGTCAAGAGTAGCACCTCCTCCAGCCCCCCGACAAGTGATCCGAACTCTACGGTGGCGCCCTCGAAAAGCCGGCCTCTTCCGGCCGCACAGGAGCTTGATGCCGATGTTCTCCTTGAGGCGATGCGGGAATCGATAGATGGTCGGAACACCTTGAGGCAGCTGATGCTTGGCCGCCGGATGAAGGACATCATAGCCGAACAGGTGCAGAATACGCGACGTTTGTATGCTGGAAAGATGCCGCCTGGGACCCCAGTGCCGAGCGATTCCGCAGTGCTGAAGGCACTAGAACAGCTCCGCCATCGGATAGAACAGAGTCTCCAGAAAGGCCGTAAGCCACGAGCTGGGCGGCTCGCAAATATCCGGGATCAAGTGGCCGCATCCCAGGACTCGGCTGGAATAGCGCCGGTCCCATCCGGAGATATGCCTGGATCCGTCTCGCCGGACTGCAAAGTATGTGTCTGTGGCGCGGATAACCCTCCGGCAAACAACTTTTGCAGGGCGTGCGGGAAACAGCTGCGGGAGGCGAGCAGACGTCACTGCCCTAATTGCCGAAAGCCGATTCCCGCTGGCGTCCGTTTCTGCATCCACTGTGGCAAGGATATCATGCCAGGTTGATATGAAGTGCGAACGAGTGTCACGAGGCCCCAGCCGATGAAAAGAGGAGACAAACGATGAAATGCCCGAAGTGCGGTAAAGACTGGCCGGCAGGCGTCAAGTTTTGCGGAGACTGCGGGACGAAGACCGCGGAAACAGTGCCAGCCGCCGGCGGACTGAATTCTGCCCAAGTCAGGATTAGCGAGCAACTCAGGTCGATGCTTCCGCGAGTCGGAGTGGGTAAGTGCTGGGAGGTCGAACCCGGCCATCATATCTGTCGACATGGATCGACGCACGTGGACATCCAGGTAATCAACTTCGGCAGCAAGGTGGCCGTGCGCTCCGTTGCCCCCGTGTCGATTGGTAGCAGGCTTGAACCGGACCTGTTTCGGTTCCTGCTTGAGAAGAACGCGTCCTTTGTCTTCGGCGCGTTCGGACTCGCCCCTCACGGTGTAGTAGTCTTCAGCCATACGATCCTCGCCTCGTCCCTCGATGCCGAGGAGCTGGGTGCCTCGGTCAACTCCGTACTGATCATGGCCGACAAGTTCGACGACGAGATCGTCGGCCGCTGGGGCGGGAAGACCATGGCGCAGACGGCAATCGATCAGGCCCTGCCCGCACGGATTCTGGAGTTGCTCCGCCGCGCGGAATCAAGGGTTTGATGAGGATAACCAAGGTGCGCTCCGGCGACAGAGAGGTGCAACATGGCAGGCAAGGTGAAGCTTGAAGTGTCAGAAGGTCCGATGACAGGCAAGGTGTTCCTCTTCGAGGATCATGATACATTCCTGTTCGGGCGCAGCTCGGAGTGTCAGGCCTGCCTGTCCAGCGATCCAAAGGTATCCCGGCATCATTTCATCCTGGAGGCCAATCCCCCCGATGCTTGCGTCCGAGACCTGGGCAGCATGAACGGCACGTATGTGAACGACCTCAAGCACGGCGGTCGGGGAGAAGGAGAAGACCCTGAGGAGGGAGCCAAGCGTCAGTACCCGGAAGTCAGTCTTAAGGATGGCGACCGTGTGCGGGCGGGTGACACGGAGCTGGTGGTACGAGTCGAAGTGCCCGTGTACTGCCGTGAGTGCGGGCGGGAGCTTCCGGGGGCCGCTCGGAAAGAACATGAGTGGGTCGATGGCACGTTCATTTGCCCTGCATGCAGAGACAAGCTTGCTGCAGGGGCGGGCAAGCGGGACAAGCCCCCGCCTCCCGAACCCATCCGATGCAAGAAGTGCGGGAAGGACGTGTCTAAGGAGGCAAGCCCGCAGGGGAAGGGAGACTACCTGTGCACTTCGTGCCGTGCCCAGCCTATGGAACTCATCAAACGGCTCCTGGAACGTGCGAGGGCAGGAGACAAAGGGCTTGTTGCCATTCAGGGCTATACGATTTTGAAGGAGCTCGGGCGGGGAGGCATGGGCGCGGTATATCTTGCCAGACATGAACGCTCAGGTGAGCAGGTTGCCTTAAAGGTAATGCTTCCCCAGATCGCTGCAGACGAGCGTGCAAAGCAGATGTTCCTCCGCGAGGTTGATGTCACGAAGCAGTTAAGGCATGCGAACGTCGTGGAGTTTCGGGACGCGGGGTGTTCCGATGGAACTTTCTTCCTGACGCTAGAGTTCTGCGACGGCGGCAGCGTGGACAAGCTTGCGCTTGCATCCGGTGGGAGGTTGTCGACGAACGATGCTGTTCGGATCGTTCTCCAGGCACTTGACGGCCTCGATTACATCCATAACGCCACAGTTTCCGTGCGACTCGCCGACGGTCGCACCGCCGTGGTCAAGGGGGCGGTGCATCGGGACATGAGCCCTCAGAACATCTTGCTCTCGGGTCCGTCAAAGGTTGCGAAGGTGACCGACTGCGGCTTGGCCAAGGCCTTTGAGACGGCTGGGCTGAGCGGGAGAACGAGAAGCGGCGGAGTGGCAGGCAAGCTCGTGTACATGCCGCGCCAGCAGATCGTTAACTACAAGTACGCCAAGCCGGAAGTGGACGTATGGGCGGCTGCCGCGTGCCTGTACAACATGCTGACCGGGCAGTTCCCACGGGACTTCCCGCGAGGCAGGGATCCCGTGCAGATCATCCTCTCTACTGATGCTGTGCCGGTGCGCAAACGCAACCCCTCTATTCCAGCTGCGCTTGCGGACGTGATCGATCACGCTCTGCGAGACAAACCTGAGATACCCTTCAAGACAGCCGCAGAATTGAAACGGGCGTTGGAGGGAGCAAAGTGAGCCTGTTGGTCCAGCATTCTGGCGCGACACACCGAGGCCTTGTACGAGAGAAGAACGAGGACCAGTGGATTGCTGTTCCAGAATTGGGCCTGTACGTCGTTTCGGACGGGCTCGGCGGCGAGTTCGCCGGTGCCCTCGCGTCGAAGATAGTGGTCGAGGCCCTCCCTGAGATGATTCGCGCCCGGACGGATGTACTCCGAGATCTGTCTAGCGGGAAGGCTTCGCGAGCCATCAAGGAGGCCTTGGTCGAATTGAGCATCCAAGTGTTTGACCAGACGCACGGGCAACCTGGTCTTGAAGGCATGGGTGCAACGGTAGTCCTAGCCCTGATCCGGCAGACGAGGGTGTTGATTGCTCATATGGGCGACAGCCGCGCATACCTCCTGCGTCGAGGCCGGCTCAAACTGCTGACGAAGGACCATTCCGTTGTTCAGCTCCTTGTCGATGCTGGGGAGATCAGCCAAGCTGAAACCGCGAGCCATCCCGCGCGCGGACGGGTAACGCGCAGCATCGGCATGGAAGGCGAGCCACTACCCAAAGTCAGAGTGGTCGAGGTGCAACCGGGCGACCGGCTTCTGCTTTGCACCGACGGATTGACCGGAATGGTGGGCGTCGAGACAATCCGATCCATATTGAAACAGGATAGCGATCCTGAGCCAACCTGCAGGCAGTTGATCCAAGCCGCCCTCGACTCCGGCGGTGAAGACAACGTCACATCTGTGGTTGTGGCAATTGCAGGAGATCGCGCGGATGACGGTGGCGAGCTGCGGCCCAAGCAGTAAGGCGTCGTAAAATAATAAAGGTTGCAAAGTTGCGTTGGGATGCATATGCTGATGGGGCATGGAGGCTTCTTCGGGACTTCGGGGGAGGCTGGCCGCCGTATGGTCGCTGTTGGACGAGCGAACGCGCCGGCTAATGGCGGCCAACGAGGCGCGTGCCTTGGGTCGTGGCGGAATATCGGAGGTCAGCCGCGCGTGTGGTCTGTCGCGAAAGGCCATTGCCAAGGGCATGCGAGAAATTGACGCGGGAACGGCGCCGCCACCCGGTCGCATTCGACAGCCAGGGGCGGGCCGCAAGAAGATCACTGTGCACGATCCCGGCTTGATGTCGGCACTGGAACGTTTGATCGAGCCGGAAACCCGGGGCGATCCGGAATCGCCGCTGCGGTGGACGTGCAAAAGCACCCGGACTCTGGCCGTGGAGTTGACGCGGCGCAAGCATCCGATCAGCCATATGAAGATTGCCCAAGTTCTTCACGGGCAAGGGTACAGCCTGCAAGGCAACCGCAAGACGGAGGAGGGTGGCGACCACCCCCACCGGGACGCACAGTTCCGTCACATCAATACCGAAGTCAAGCGGGCCCTGGTTAAGGGAACGCCCGTCATCTCTGTAGACACCAAGAAGAAGGAACTGGTGGGCAACTACGAAAACAAAGGCCAACAATGGCTGCCCGCGAAAAAACCCGTCAAGGTCCAGGGGCACGACTTTCCCGATCCCGACGTTCCACGCGCCTACCCCTATGGCATCTACGACCTGGAGCGGAACACGGGATTCGTCAACGTGGGAACGGACCACGACACCGGGGCGTTCGCGGTAGCGTCGATTCGCGGTTGGTGGCGTCACCAGGGCCGGCGTCTGTATTCCGACGCAAGCCACGTGCTGATCACGGCGGACGGCGGTGGCAGCAATGGCTCGCGATTGCGGCTCTGGAAGCTGGAATTGCAGAAGCTGGCGGACGACACCGGCCTTTCCATTTCCGTGTGCCATTTCCCGCCGGGCACGAGCAAATGGAACAAGATCGAACACAGCCTGTTCTCCTTCATTTCCTCGAACTGGCGTGGCGAGCCGTTACGGGACTACGAGACCATCGTGAAGCTGATTTCTCGAACCGCAACGGCCAAAGGTCTCACAGTGACATGCCGCTTGGACCGGCGCAAGTACCAGACGGGCCGCAAGGTCACAGACGAGGAAATGAAACACGTGAAGCTCGAACGCCACAAGTTCCATGGTGAATGGAACTACACCATTCGACCACGGTCATCATGATCGAATTGCGACCATTATTTATTTACGCTGCCTAACTGATCTCCTTGGCGGAGTACCGACGAATTGCGACGTTTGGGTTGGCTATCCGTTCGCTGTCAATGTCCATGCCCGTCGGCGGTTGTCTGTGGGCAAACGGCGTGTCCTTCGTGTGTGGGAACCTACATTACGGCGTACGATGTGCATGAGGACCTGCACCGGCGGGGCCAACGACGGTCAGCCGTGCATTATCAACAGCCATTGTCCGGGCGGCGGCACCTCCGACACCCCGGTATGCCGCGACAAGTGCGGACGGTGTACGCCGTAGTACCGAAGGCGGGGCTGCGTTTTCAGGCAATGCCCGAGGCGACGACCGACTCGCCGCTTCAGGCCGCGGTGCCGCGGGGCGCCCGTTGTGGACATGCCACGCGGTGGCATGCGATGCTCCGGGACGAGTTGATCAAGATCGGAGCCAAGGTGGTTCGGCACCTCAAGTACGTGGCCTTTCAGTTGGCCGACGTGGTGGTGCCGCGTGAGCTGTTCGTCGCGATCCTCGATCGCATCCAGCGGTTCGGGGTGCCGCCGAAGTTGGCGCAACGGGGTTGAGTGTAACGGCATGACGAAGAACATGACGACCACGGCCTTGGGATGTGTGGTGGTGCGCCGGGTGACAGGAAGACGGCTGCCGCAGCGTTCAGACAAAGGGAAATCAACCGGATTGGGCGTCCACCACCAGGCAATCTCGTCAGAATGGCCGCTCGAGTTTAGAATCGGCCCAACGTACACACTAGAATTGCAGATTCAGCGACGGCAAATGGGACATGGCGGATTAAGAGAAGGGGATTAGAATGAAAACCTTAGAATCTAGAAACCTCGTGTTTCAAAGATTAATCACAAGCGTAGCGATTATAGTTGTAGGATTTCTTGCGTTGGGGGACTTTACTGAAGCTGCCCGCCAGGAACCCATTGTCAACGAAGCCGCCGTAGACGGCGGGCAGGTCTATTCCTCCAAGCCTA
This sequence comes from Phycisphaerae bacterium, assembly GCA_020056715.1. Lineage (GTDB taxonomy): Bacteria > Planctomycetota > Phycisphaerae > UBA1845 > UBA1845 > SBAX01. Next base: position 37,473 of record JAGVHG010000001.1, read on the forward strand.
CGGGCACACTCGTAGGAAGCAAATTACACACAAGCGGAAGCTTAATACTCAAACTGACCGATTTTCGTCGTGAACGCGGATAGGGCAACAAAAATGCGGTGTTTCCTGCCGATACCGGTGTTGGAATCGAAACCCGGTCAGGAG
>JAGVHG010000012.1 GCA_020056715.1 Phycisphaerae bacterium
CGGCTCGATTTCTCCTGCGCCGTTTTCACGCCCACCGGCGATCTCGTCGCCAACGCCCCGCACATTCCCGTACACCTCGGCGGCATGAGCGACTGCATTAAGGCTCTCGTGCAAGATGTCGTGAAATTCCAACCGGGCGATGTGTATATCACCAACGACCCCTTCCGCGGCGGATCACATCTCAACGACGTAACTGTCGTCACTCCGATTCACGAGAAGCGCGGCGAGCGAATCCTGTTCTTCGTCGCCAGCCGCGCCCACCACGCGGAAATCGGTGGAACCCGACCCGGATCCATGCCCCCCGACTCGACCTGCCTTGCCCACGAAGGCGTTTTGATCCGTGCATTCCGCTGGATTGTCGATGGCCGACCGCAACACGAACGTCTCCGTGCATTGCTCACCGCGCGTCCCTTTCCTTCACGGACGCCGGACGAAAACCTGGCCGACATCGCCGCCCAAGTGGCCGCCAACCAGAAGGGTGTGAATGACCTAACGCAAATGATCGCCCGCTACGGCGTCGAAGTCGTCCACAGCTACATGCGGCACATTCAGGATGCGGCCGAACGGAAGATGCGCGCCGCCATACGCAAACTACCCGACGGCGTGCATCGATTTGAGGATCGTCTTGACGACGGCTCACCGATCCGACTCGCGGTCACCGTGAAAGGAGATGAGGCCGTTCTCGATTTCACCGGCACCGGCCCGGTACTTCCCGGAAACCTCAATGCCAATCGAGCGATCGTCACTAGTGCGGTGCTGTATTGCCTGCGCTGTTTGATCGAGGAGGACATTCCTCTCAACAGCGGCGTGCTCGCTCCGATCAAAATTGTCTTGCCCGAATGTTTCTTGAACCCGCGCTGTTCATCCGATCCAATGCACTGTCCCGCGGTGGTCGGCGGAAATGTGGAGACTTCCCAACGTGTGGTCGATTGCATCTTCGGGGCGTTGGGCACGGTGGCCGCCAGTCAGGGTACGATGAACAACCTGTTAATGGGCAACGACCGATTCGGATACTATGAGACCATCTGCGGCGGTGCCGGCGCTGGACCGGGCTTTGACGGGGCGGATGCGGTACACACTCACATGACTAACACGCGGCTCACCGACCCCGAAGTCCTCGAATCCCGTTATCCGGTGCGCCTGTTACGCTTCGCTATCCGCCACGGCTCAGGTGGATCGGGCCAGTACCGCGGCGGTTGCGGAGTCATCCGAGAAATCGAATTCTCGGAACCGCTTGATGTATCCATCATCAGCCAGCGTCGCACGACCGCGCCGTACGGTTTGCACGGCGGCGGCAACGGAGCTTGCGGCCGCAACGTCTTACGTCGCAGTGGGGCCGATGAGATTGAGGTTCTTCCGCCCATCGTGAGCGTCGCCGTGCGCCCCGGAGATCGTTTGACCATCGAAACCCCTGGCGGGGGAGGATGGGGAAAAGAATGATGAATGTCGAATGTCGAATGGCGAATGGTAGTGCAAGGCATTCATCCTTCGCACGTATTCATTCGCTATTCGCTATTCGCCATTCGACATTTATCTCATGAATCCGCGCATCACATCCATCGAAAACCTCATCGCCTCCGACCCGGCAGGGCGCAACATCTTCGGTCTAGTCATTACCGATCAATTGCGCCTGGCGGCTCAGTCACTCCGCTTGGGACGCCGCGTGGGCATTGTCAGCGGGTTCTACATCCCCCAGGCAGGCGATGGCGAGACCGACGGTCCGCCCGGTGCTAAAGCCCTCGGCGACGCCCTGCACGCCCTCGGCATCGAAGTGGATTACATCACCGACCACTGGTGCGCGCCGTTGTTCCGCGCCCTCGACATCGAGCCGCTGATTGAACCCCACGATTATGTGACCCGCGCCAACCCCACGCACCTTGTTTCCGTGGAGAGGCCCGGACGAGGGCGCGACGGCCGCTATCGCAACATGCGCGGGATCGACATTTCCGCGACGACCTTCCCATTGGACGACCTTTTCCTGGAAGCAACCCGAAATGGATTGACCACCATCGGCGTTGGTGACGGCGGTAACGAGATCGGCATGGGTAAGGTGTTCGCCGAAGCGCTTTCCACCATCGACCACGGGGCGGACATCGCCAGCACCGTGGCCACGGACTTTTGCATCACCGCCGGGGTGTCCAACTGGGGCGCGTACGGATTGTCAGGAGCGCTGTCGGTGCTATCGGGCCGAGACCTGCTTCCTACCGCCGATGGTTGCATGAAGGACATCGATCGCGTCGTTCGCATCGGAGGCGCCGTGGACGGCGTCACCCATCGCCATGAGCCGACGGTCGATGGTCTGGACCTGTCCGTCAGCATCCGCATGCTCGAAAACATCCGCCGCCAGATCATCCCCTCGCCGTTGGAGCGGGGCGAGTCATTGCTCGTGGGCGTCTTGGGCTACGGCGAAACGGGTCGATCGGCGTCGGCGCTTCTGACCAAGCAGGGCCACCGTGTGCGAATCTCCGACATCGCCGGCGTTACCCTGGAGAGCGGGCTGGTCGTCGACGGCGTGGAGACCGGCGGTCATACCATCGACTTCCTGCAGGGCTGCGACCTCGTCGTCGCCAGTCCCGGCGTGCGTGAAGATAGTTCCATCCGCGACGAGCTTCACCGTCGGGCCATCCCGGTGATGAGCGAATTGGAGCTGGCCTTTCAGCTTGCCCCGCGCGATCTCATCGCCGTGACCGGCACGATCGGCAAACGTACGACCGTCGAATTGCTGCGCACCCTGTTTGCGTCCGCGGGGCGGCAGCTCACCATCGGCGGAAATCGTGGACTACCCCTTTCCGCACTGCTCCTCGACAGCGAGTGGGATGTCGGATGTCGGATGTCGGACATCCCACATCCGACATCCGACATCCGACATCCGACATCCCTCATCGCCCTCGCCGTGTCCAGCTTCCAACTGGAAACCGTCGTCCACTTCCGCCCGCACATCGCCATCCTGCTCAACATCAACGAGGCCCACCTCGACCGCCACCGCTCCATCGCCGAGTACATCCGCATCAAGAGCCGCATCTTCATGAACCACCGGCCCGATGACATCCTGATTCTGCCCTTCGATGACGAGCGTCTCCGGACGCTTTCTCGCAAGCATCATGGCCGCACGTTCTTCGTGTCTCACAGGCAAGCGGTTGATCGCGGCGCCTGGCTCGCCGACGGGGCGATCTACACGAACATCGACGGGACGGTCGAGCGCCTCGGCGACGCCGCGTCGTCGGGTGCATACCCGTACCCCGAGAACTTGTTGTCCGCCGTAATCGCCGCTCGCCTCTGCGGCCTGCCTATCAATCACAGTGTGTAAGGCTGTGTTTCTGCTTTCGGCGTTCCAGCTATCGCGGGAAGGCCTCGACTATGTCCCGGCCGGCAAACTCGGCGCCGAACTCTTTTTCGACGTGATCAGCACCACCTATGAACGTACCAACTTTATCAAGGCCATGAACACCGCCCCGGAATTAAACAGGTGAGCAGTGGATCAGGTGACCGCAGGCGAGCGGGTCAAAGCACCATCACCCTTGACGGGCGGCGGCCTTTCTCTACTCACCTGATCACCTGTTCCTCTGCTCACCTGCTCTATTCGCCGTAGGCGAATCGGGGCGACAAGATTTGAACTTGCGACCTCTGCGTCCCGAACGCAGCGCTCTAGCCAGGCTGAGCTACGCCCCGCAACTCTGCCAAAACACTGTACTCACCGGCGGGCAAGGCGTCAAATGGCCGCTTCCTCGCAGATATTACGGTGGACAGGCGCGATCGAGGGATGTATAACCTCGGATGCTTGTAACCGGGTTCGGGAGAGCGGCGGTGAGTTGATACGCCCTGCAGCAATCAATGCGATCTTTGGAGACAACCATGTCCGACCTGGCCAAGAAAAATTGCGTCCCCTGCCGCGGCGGAGTGCCGCCGCTTGACGCCAACCAATCCGCCGAACTGCTGAAACAGATTGACGGCTGGACGATCGAGAAGGGCTTCCATCTGACCAAAGAATTCAAGTTCCCGGACTTTGCCAAGGCCCTTTCCTTTGTCAACCGCGTTGGGGCGATGGCCGAAAAACAAGGGCACCATCCCGACATCTACCTCGCCTGGGGCATGGCTCGCGTGGAAATCTGGACCCACAAGATCAACGGCCTCACCGAGAGTGATTTCATCTTCGCGGCCAAGACGGACGGATGTCTTTGAGTGATACCCCCATCCCATGACGCCGACGGAATTCGCAGCGGCCTATCATCAAGAGACGAAACATCACTTCAACCGCTACGCCCGGTCGTTAGGCTATCTCGATTGGGCCACCCAACCTGATCCGTTCCGCCGATACCACGGCGCGCCGCTTGTTCCGCTGCGTTTCAGCGAGAACGAACCCGCGCCGTCGTATGATGACTTGTTCGTCCCCGGCGTTGTACAGTGCCAACCGGTGACCCTTACCACGATTTCAGAGTTCTTCGAGTTCTCCCTCGCCTTGTCCGCCTGGAAGCAGTATCAGGGATCGCGTTGGGCGCTGCGCATCAACCCCTCCAGCGGGAACCTCCATCCCACCGAAGGCTACTTGGTGATTGGGCGTGTAGATGGAATAGGCGATGTCCCCGGCGTCTATCACTATGCGCCCAAAGAACACGGACTGGAACGCCGGGCGGAATTCTCTCTCCATGCGTGGGACGCGTTGATCGAAGGGTTTCCACGAGGAACGTTCCTAGCGGGCCTAGCCTCGATCCACTGGCGCGAGGCATGGAAGTACGGCGAGCGAGCCTATCGCTACTGCCAGCACGACACCGGTCATGCCTTGGCCGCCTTGACCGTCTCCGCCGCCGTCCAAGGCTGGAA
>JAGVHG010000192.1 GCA_020056715.1 Phycisphaerae bacterium
AGCGATGGTCCGGTGCGTCTGCGGCGTCCGGATAGCGGTCAATGTCTGATGCGTCCCCAGTGTTTGGAGGATCTCGTGCCGCCGGATCATCAAGTCCGACAGGGTGACAACCAGTCCGCATTCCGCATTCACCGCGATCGTTCTCCGCACAAGACCCAACGAATAGCCCAGTTCAGGCGCCACGGTCGCGGCAACACTCACGGGTATTGACGCTGATCGCTCATTTCTGGAAGATCGGCAGAAGTCGGTTGGGCATTTGCAGGATAATCAAGGCCATCGCCGTCCCATACTCATCGCCGGCCTGGCCGCGCCACAACCCTTCCGGCTCCTGTTTTTCCAACAACTCCGCCCGCACCGCCGGCCACCATCGTTGCCAGTACCGATCGCCCGCCAGGAACATTGCCTGGGCCGCATAGTAGTGGCCATAGAAGTAGTGACCCACGGTCTGCTCTTGGGGCGGGGTGAAGCGCACGAGGTATTCCAACCCTCGATTGATTTCGTCCGAGCCGTACGCCCCCGCGTACTGCAACGCGGCGACTCCCGCCGCCGATCGAGCGAAGGCCGACCCGCCCGAATTCAGCATGTAACGAAATCCGCCGTCGGGGTTTTGGCTCGTCTTCACGTACTCGATGGCGTTGTCGATCACGGTTTTGTCCACGTACAGACCGGCGTTGCGCGCCGCGCGAAGTGCCATAACCTGGCATACGGTAACCGAAATATCGGCGTCGTTGCGCACCGGCTGGTAGCGCCAGCCGCCCTCGCTGTTTTGGGTGTTGACGATCAAGCGCACGGCGCGGCGTAAAGCTTCGCGAGCGTCCGGGCGGTTGGTCATGCCGTACACCTCGGCGAGAAACAACGTGGCGAAGCCGTGCCCGTACATCGGCCCATGCGACGTTTCCGCCGCCAGAAGCCCGCTTTCCGAGCTTTGGGTCAATAAAAAGGCCAGGCAGCGGTCCACGGCCTCGCCGTACCGACCCCGCCCGGGCATGTTCCCGTCGGACATGAACGCCATCCCGGCAAGGCCTGTGATGCCCACATGCGGCCCGTAGTGGGAAAGACTGCCGTACGAGCCGTCGGGGGCCTGATGCTGGGCGAGCCAGGCCATGCCCCTCTCGATCGACGCTCGCAACTCCGGGGTGAACTCGGATTCGACGGCCGAAGCCGGTGCCGGAGTCGGAGCGTCCGCGACGACCAGGTGTGCGGGGAACAAAAGAAGTAGGCCTAAGGCGGTGTTCAACCTCGCTCCAAGGCTCATGGGCCTTGGAGCTGTCGCCGCCCGAAGCTGTGCGCAGTGGATGTTCGCCCCAACGCTCAAGGGCGTTGGGGCTGCCGCGTGCCTTCGTGCCTTCGTGCCTTCGTGCATCTGTTTATTCATCCGATTCTTGCAATGCACGATAGTACCGTTCGATCCAAACGCGGTAACGCTCCAGGAAGCCCTCGCCGACTCCTTGGATAACCTCTTCACGCTCACGTAGGGGAAGGTGGCCCCAACTGCGCCGCGTGTCCTGCAGCGCGGCGCGCTCGGCCTCGCTCCGCCCGTCCGACGCCGGCGCCTCCACTGTATTCGACGTGGACCCCGGCGGCGACTCGCCTTTTGCCTTCGCTTCGGGCCGCTGTTCACGCTTGCCGGTCGTGGGCATACGCCGTTTGTCGGGATCCGTCGGCGTCGGCGACTTTTTGCCGGCCCGCTGCTTAGATGCGGCGGCCTTGATCGCTTCATCCAGCTTCTCTTGGATTCGGCCCTGCAACGCCTGCGTTTCTTCACCCGGGTCGAACTCGATTTCCATCTTCCGGGTGGCCTCCGTCATCAGGCGGACGATCGTAGCCATGATGTCCTCTCCACCGTCCGTGACGGCTTTGCGGATGAGTCGCTGACCGAGATCGTCGACTTTTTTGGGCGGCTGGCTGGGCGGCGTGCCGTCCTGACCGAACGACGCCGCCGGCACAGCCAGGATGGATGTCAACACCAGCGCTGCGCGCCTACAGGCAACGACGAATGCGGAATAGTGAATGCGGAATGGTGAATGCGGTGGCTCGGCCATCGCTCTTTCCGCGTTCCGCATTCCGTATTCCGCATTCACCGTGATCGTTCTCCGCCCGTTCATCGCATCATCTCCCCGCCGGCTGCTGGGCACGGCCGGTAACTAGCTCCGTCAGTCGTCGCACCTCGGCCTGGTCCTCGCCGATCATGGTCAGTTGCCGCAATTGCGTCTCCGTAGCGGCGTCCACATCGAATTGTAGGCCCAGAATGCGTGTCCGTTCACTGATATCGACTTGCATGGCCTTTAATACCAGAAGCTCCGCCACGGTCGGGACCGCAGTAGCGGAAGCGGCCGCACCCTCGCCGCTGCCCCCGTCCCTTTCCGCCTCGGCGAATTCCGTGGTCATGGGTAGCGACTGGGTTTCAACGACGGCGGCGATCAGTTTTTCAAGCTCCCGCGCGATGCGGTCCGTTGTAGTCGTCAGCGTTTCGTCAATCTCCCGCGCGTCCAGTCGATTGCTGCTCTCGTCCATCCAACGCGTCACACGTTTTAACGCCCAGTCGTAAACAACCACTTTTTCCAGCTCCGGAAGGATCGCCGTGACCAGCTCGCGCACCTCGATTTGCTCGCGAGACAGCTTGGTAGCTTCACGCGCCTCTGCTCGTCCCACGCGCCCAAGCTCCGCTACGGCCGTACGCAGCTTGGCAATGCCGCCGTTGACCATACGCTGCGCCGCCAACATGGCTTCGAGGTCGTCTTGGATGTGGGCCAGCGTGCGGCGCATCGCATCTTCCGCGCTCTTCTGGGCGAGTGCTTCCAGGTCATCGAGGGCTTGTTTGAGCAGTTGCAGGGCTTCATCTTGGGCCTGCGTCGCCGTAGCGGCGCGCTGCTCGCGAAGCTCGCCCTCGGCCTTGCCCATCGGGTCCGCCGACTTGCGCACCAGACGCCCCGCGCTAGCCGCTTTGGGCACTTCCGCCAGTTCGTCTCCCAGCGACTTGGTGTTCCGCGCCAACGTTCGCTGCTCACCCTCCAGCGACCCGAATGTGGTTTGATCGCCTCCGACCTGACCTGCCTCGGCGGTCGCGGCCTTTAGCGCCTGCTGCTCCTCGATCAACGCGGCGACCTGCTCCTCGGCGCGATCGAGTTGCTTGCGAAGTTGGGCGAGTTCCCGATCGTCGCGTTCGCGCAAGGCCGCGAGCATTTTCCGCATCGCTTCCGCCGCTGCTTTCTGGTCGATGGCGGCAGCGGCCGTGCGGTTGGATTGGATTGCTTCAACGGCGGCGCGCAGCCGTTTGGTCATATCTTTCGCCCGCGCGGCCCGTAGGGCGCTCTCAATCGCGTCGGCCCCGGACGGATCTTTTTCTCGCATTCCCGAGGCAAGCTGTTCCATTCGTGCCAGGTGCTGCTCGACGTCGCCTGCGAGCCGCTCCTGCTGCCGCTCGTTTCGTTTGAGCATCACCGCTTCTGCCGGCGTCAACGCCTCAACGGGTTTTCCCAGCAACGATTTCCCCACGTCGGCGGTCTCATTGCGGAGCGCGTTTTGTCGATCGAGTAAGTCGCGAGTCCGAGAAACAAGGCTTTGGAACGAACTCCACTGCGACATGGACCTAAGAAGGGCGTTGAGTTGATCGTAGGCCTCTTCCTCCGCCCGCGCCGCGGATGTAAGGTCGGCCTGCTGCGACGACACGTCCGCGTGCTCATGAATACGACCGAGGCGTACGACGGCCTCGCCCATCGGTCCGGCGGCAATCCGACGAAGTGTGTCGCCCGAAGCGGCGAGGCGCGACGCCGACTCCGCATCTCCGGCATGATTACGCTCCATTCTTCCTTTCAGCTCATCCAAACGCCCACTTAGTTCACGAAGCTGGTGCGCCAATCTCGCCTGTCCGCCGGATAGGCTCGCCACGGCGTCGCGCTCATTGGCGCCCAATGCAGTCGCCTCGCCCTCCGCGCGGACCAAGCCCATCGTCCGATCGCGGAGCGCTGCTTCCTCGATCGCCACCTGGCGGAGGCGGGCCTCGACGGAGGCGAGGTCCTCGCGAAGCCGAACCTCGAACTCACCTTCGCCGACGATCTTGATCCGTAGCGGCGCCGAGCGACCAAGTTGCCCACGACCATCCGGCCCGGCGTGGTTGTCCTCGGCGATTAGCTGGTAAGTAAGCAGATCGCCCGCGGTGAGGGCGAGCGGCTCGACGGACCAAAGATAGGACGCCATAGCCTCCACGCCGTCATCCTCGCGGACGGTCCGCAAGTGGTCCGAAAGCGGTACGACGGAGGTTTTTCCTTCACTCGGGCCTTCGATGTGCAACTCTAGACCTACAACCCCAAAATCGTCTTCAACACGGGCGACCAAACGCACAGACCCGGCCGGCGTCAGTTCCGTCATGGCCGTCGGTTCAAGCACCGTAACGGTGGGTACGCTATCGGGCGTCGCGCGGATCGTGTAAGCAGTTGCGCCACGATTGGCGAAACCCTCCTCGTCGCGAAGCTCGGCGCGGAAGATCAAGTCCTGCGTGACCTCGAATCGGCAGCTCAATTGTCGAGCATCCTGCGGATCAACGGCGAGCGGAATCAACTCGCCATTCTCCGTCCGCAGTCCCACAACCTCGCCCGTCGGATCGGGTCCGCCGACGGCGGATTGACGTTGAATCGGTTTGCTGATTCGAAGCGTGATGGTGACGTATCCGCCCGCCGGGGCGGAGACCGATCCATCCGTCAGATCAGCTACGCGAAGGGCGCTGGTCTTGGCATAAGAAGGCGGCTCAATGGTAGCCAGCGCCTCGACGACTTCGGGCCGGCGGACTACGTGGATCTTCGAAGGTTGGCGCTCGGTGCTGTCGTCACCGGCCTCGAACCAGTACTCCAGGTCCTCCGTGATAGCGTCCACGGTCGTATAGAAGGTGGCTGTGCGCGGTGAAAGAGTCGCGTCAACACTCAAGGGTGTTTCCGCTGACGTGTCCCGTTGTAGGGCGAGCACCTGCGTGCGCCCGTCAGGCTCGCGGAGGTGGACCACGCCGCGGAGGGCGTCGTGGAGTCCGCGTTGGATCTCCATGCGCACGGTGGCCGACTCGCCGAGGGCGACGGTTTGTCCGCCGGTGAGCGGGACGATGGCGACGTTCCGCGGCCACTCGACGGCGCCCCAGGGATCTACATACCGGTTCAACCCTGTTCGCGCCCACTGTGGCGCGACGAGCATCACAGCGGCCAACGCCGCAAGACCGGAGGTGAAGATGACGCCGCGAATCGCAAGGGGGCGAATGGAAAGGGCCGCCCCCAGCGGAAGGTTCTGGATGACCCGTTCGGTGTCGGCGATGACCTGCCGCATCATCGCCGCCGATCCCGTTTTTGTTTGATTCCTCGAACCATCGCTCAAGGGCGATGGTTCTGCCGTTTGATTCCTCGAACCATCGCTCAAGGACGATGGTTCTGCCGCTTGCTCTAGGAAATTGACCGTGCTGGAAAGTTGGTCTTGAAGGGCCTCGAAGCGCCGCTCGAGTTCGGCGGCAAGTTCGGCGATTCCCAATCTCGCCCGTAGTGGTCGCACCACCCAATGAATGAATGCGCCGACGAAACCCGCCACGAAAAGAATTCCGCCGAACAACCGTAACGCAGGCGGAAGCCAAAACAGCCAGTCGAGCGTCACCACAGTAAGAAAGGAGGTGACTCCGCCCGCCAAGGCGGCGAACAGCCCATAGCCGATGAGCCGTCGCCGGACCGTCTTCCGCAACGCGGTCAGGTAGGCCACGATGACGTTCGGCTGCTCCATCCACGAACCCCAAAATGGAAACGCAGAAACACAAAAACGCAGAAACCTAGACGGCGCCGTTTCTGCTTTCTGCGTTTCTAAGTTTCTGCGTTTCTACGGACACGGTGCACCCGTGCGCTAAAGCAGTCCGAATGCCTTGCGCAAGCCCCACTCCGTAGATATCATAAGCACGAAAAGCATCAAAACCAGTTTTGAGTCCCATAAAGTCTCGATAATATCATCGGGTATCTGCACACTGCGATCGCGTATGGCGGCGAAATCGCCCTCCAACTGGTCCAGTTCCAGTACCCGCCCGCCGGTGGCGGCGGCGATGCGTTCCAAGGCTTCATAGTCCGCCTCCGGGCGTCGAGCCTCGAGGTCGGGCCGTTCCACCCGGACCAATAAGGAGGCCGAACGGTCGCCGGGACGGGGTTCGATATCCGCCGCTTCCAAGGAGAACCCGCCCGGATGCGGCGGGACGTAAGCCCCTTCGAAGATGCTCGACTGCGGACTGATTCGATGCACGTCGAATCGCACCGCCATTGGCGGAACGCCGCTGCTCCCCGACGTGTCGGCGAGCTCACGTCGAGCCGGAACTCCCTCGTGCGTTTCCGTCGCGCCGGACTCGGTCAGTGCGATGGGTATGGTGTCATGCTGCTCGGCCAACAGTTGGGCGTCGAAGAATTCGACTTGGACGCGGACCGGTTCGCCGTATGCGTAGGTGCGGCGGTCGGTACGCAGAACATAGCGGCGATCCTGTGAGGCGCGGGCGTCGCGCATCAGCTCCCGCGCGACCTGCACCCAATAGCTGTCGTGCAACAGTTCGCCGTTGTGTCGCCGCCATCGCCAAGTGTCGTCCGTCGCCTGGAAGAAAAGTTTCCCCGCACCGTATCGGCCGGTGACCACGATGGGCATTGCCCCGGTTGCGGTTCGCAGCGTGGGGTGCTCGGCCAGCACCGAGGCGCCGGGCTTGGGACCGAGCGTTTTCGCAACCCAATACAATTCCGGCAAGGAGTCGAACAACGTCGCGTTCACCGTTCGGTCGGCCGCGAAGCGGAACACACGACTTCGCTGACCCTCGGCGGTCAGCCGCGGTCGATAACCCGCGACGAGCGGTGCGTCGTAGCGACCCAGGAAACTGGAGTCGATGGAAACCGGGATCAACTTCTCCAGCGGAGTCCCCAAGTATCGGTGGGGCACCGCCCTTTCCCCGGCGATCAACCCGAACCCTCCGCCTTCATTCCCCACGAAATCCAGCAGCATATTCATCTGGGCCGCCGTCAACCAGCCGCCGCGGGGGTCCATGTCGCCGAACAGCACCACATCGTAGCGATTCAATTCCTCGGGCGTGTCAGGGAAGCGCCGGATCGGGTCGGTGCCTTCCTGGATGAACTGTTCGTCGGCCTCGATCAACAGTCCGCTGATCTGCATGGTTTGCTCGCGGACCAAGGCGTTCTTGAGGTATCGATACTCGTAGCGCGGATAACCCTCGACGTAGAGTACGCGAAGTCCGCCTTCGAGGATCGTAACTTCCACTCGCTCCGCGTTGTTTTGCGTATTGGTTTCGCCCGCCAGCGCCGTGGCTTCGACGCGGTATCGCGTTATGCCGCCACGGGTGGGTTTCGTTCGCAACTCGACAGTGATAGCCCCGGCGGTGGGATCAAGTGAAACGGTTTGAGTGGCGACCGTTGCTCCGTTTCGTTCGTCCACCAGTGCGACGCGGACCGGCGTCGACTCGGTTAGCCCTCGCGCAGAAAGCTGTGCCTCAACAGCCAGAATGTCGTTCACGAACACGCCGTCCTGGGCGCGAACGGATCCGACCTCGATGTCCCGAACCGGATCGGGCGATCCGATGCGCAGGGGGAAGATCGGAATTTGCCGCCCGGCCGCCAGATCGAGCGCGTCCTTGAGGCTGGTCGGCTGGGTCGATCGGCCGTCGCTCGCCAGGACCACCGCCGCCAGTCGCCGACCTTGGGCTTTTTCAATTACTTGGCGAATCGCCCGAGCGAGGTCCGTGCTTATCCCTTCCGCTTTGACGGACCTTACGGCCTCCTCCAGCGGCATGAGCGTCGCGGCGGAGTCGGCATAGCTTTGCGGTTCGACCGAGCCGGAAAACGTATAGAGTTGGATCGCATTATGTTCGAGCAAATGTTTTAGCGGAGCGGCCTCGTCGCGTGTGATGGCCGCTTGCAGCAGTTCGAGACGCGAATGGTCATTGACCGCTGTGGGAGCATCTAATCCCGCACCACGGGCAATGGCCGCAGCCATGGTCTCATCCGAGTAGCTATCCCGCGCAGCCATACTTAGGGACGTATCCAGCACCACGGCTACGTGCGAGGTCTCGACGCGGTTTCTTTGCAGCACCAGCGACGGGCGGCACAACATCGCCACAACCAATGCGATGACGCTGCAACGTACGACAGCCAGCGCCAGTCGGCGACCGGGCGACGTGCGTTCCCTTCGGTACGTCAGCGTCACCCACGCCAGTGCAGCCAGCGCAAAGCCGAGCAACATCCACCCCGCGAACTCGCTTTCCCACTTCAACAGAAGCGGCGCGTCTCGCCCCAGGCGGATGTTCTCAAGGTCAAGCAGCCACTCGATCAGTCGCGTCACCACTTGCCCTCAAATCTTCTCGTCTCCCGCGGCAGCTTGGCGCGGGGAACCGAACCACATGGCCATCCAGATTTCACCGAGCAACAATATCATCACCATGTACAAGGCGACGGAGGCCAGTTCAGTCGACCGGGCGGCAATCGGTTGTTCGTCCGCCGCCGCCGTATCACTCACGATTCGAACCGGTCGATCCAGCGCCGCCGTCAACTTGCGGTCGTCCACGCTTTTCAGGTTGGATTCCGCGGGATCGATGTTCGCGGCAACAACCCGCGACGCTGAGCCGATCGACAGGGTCAGGAACTGCGCCCGCTCGACGGGACCGTACGACAGGGCTAACCCGGACGCTCCCGCCTTGGTCGCGTCGTCTGACTCTTCATGGGCGACGACGGACGGTTCGAACGCAGCCCCTTCACCCGTGGTGACGGTATTGGTTGACGGCTCGCCCCACCGCTCAAGGGCGGTGATGCTGAGGGGCGTCGAGCTTTCCGCCGGCGTAAGCGGTTCGACGATGCTTTGACCGATCAGCACGTTGCGGTGCTCGCCGTGCGGTCGGACCAGATAGGAGACCGCATTGAGCATCACCGCAACGTAATCCCCTTTGGCCGGAAGGTTGGTCCAATCCATGTTGGCCGTCGTCGTCCAAATTAGCACTCGCCCTTTTCCGAAAGTCGACGCAAGAAGGGCCGGCGCGTCGTTGCCATATCGTAGAACCACCTCGGCACGATTGGGTTCCGGTTCGATCGGTACGTAGTGCTCCACGCGGGCGAGGAAAAGTCCACTGGTAGGGTGAGCGGCGAACTCGGCCACGATGGGGTGAACTTGGCGATCTAACTTGAGTTCCGCAGCCTCGGCTGCCATTGAAGTAAGATCGATCGGTCGACCGATCTTGCCCGGCATCAATCCGTGACCATCGGCGTAGCCGTAGCGGTTGTAGTGGTCGGCGCTGACCAAATCACCGAGAAAGATGAGCAGCCCGCCGCCCGCGGAGGTAAATCGCTCAAGCTGAGCCCATTGCTTCGCTGACAACCGTCCGACATTGCATAGCGCGACTACGTCGTAGGCGGGCAAAGCCTCGCCTTCCAGTTCCGATTCGGTGATCACCTTTGGTGATACCAGGTTGATCGTTGCCGATCGACCCTCCATTGCCGCCGCCGGGCGACGCAGGTCAGCACCACGACCCGTGAGTCGTGGTGCGAGGTAATCTTTCGCAGATGCGGTTTTGTTGGGAGCCAATGCCGTCGCCAGGAACCCGGCCTGCCCGTCCAGCAGTTTCACGCCTGGACGCCCGTCAACCAATAACACCGGCGCCGATTCACGGACCTCCAGGGACAGATAACGCACATCGTCATCTTCGAGCATGTTTTGCGTCGCCGCCGTGACCCTGGCTTCTATGGCGTGAGTGCCCGCGGCCGCGAACTCCGTCGACACGCTGGAAACGACCGACGACCCCGGTTCCACGCGGGGAAGTTGTTCTCGGCGAATGGTTTGCCAGTCGCGGCGCACCTGAAGGGATGCGTTTCGCACGGTCGAATCGCCGAAATTAGTGACTTCCACGGCAATCCGCACGGGTACGTTGACGCCGATCAGCGGTGACTCCGGCGTCAAGCGGGTGACGGCGATGTTCTCGCCGGACCCGGCGTCAACGCGGATCAAATTCAAATCCATCGAGGGGTCCAACAGGGCGTCGGCAAGTTGTCGAGTCGCTCGTACTGCTGCCGTCGGATTCTGTGGCGTGTCGGACTCCCAGACGTCCTTAGGGAAATCGGAAATAAGATAGACCGCGCGGTTTCCAGCCGCCGCGTCGGAGGCTTTGAGAATGTCGCGTGCCGCGGACAAGGCTCCAACCGTATCCGTCGCCCGCTGTGTGGATAGGATCGCCGCGAGGCTCTCGCGAACGAACCGCCGATCGTAAGCCGCGTGGGCGATCACCGCTTCCGCCGGCGCCGCCAGCGACACCAGACTCACCGCATCCGCCGGCGGAAAAGAATCCACGAGCCGCGTGGCGCACTGTTGGGCCGCGGCGAAGCGAGTCCGTCCGTCAGCCCCGTGGGCATTCATGGACAACGAGTTGTCCACCAGCACGATCCGATGAACTCGCGAGGAGCTTCCGGGCAGAATCGCTGAGGCGGGGACGTAGGGCCGGGCGACGGCTAAACCCAATAGAACGACCACTCCGATTCGGGCCAGCATCAGCAGCAGTTGTTCGAGTCGAACGCGCTTGGCACTTCGCCGATTGGCGGCCAAGAGAAACGACATCGCCGCCCACGGTATACGCCGAAACCGCCGCCGGTTGAGGAGATGGATCAAGACCGGGATCAGCCCGGTCAGCAGGGCGATCCCCGCGATCGTCGGGTGAACGAAGGGCATGTTGGCGAGCAGCGGAGACGGCATGGTGGGTTACTCCCTCGCGACAACGCTCAAGGGCGTTGCCGCTGACGCTATCCCCCGCCGAGCACGCGCGACGAATGCTGCCTCAGACGCGCCGCCCGCGTCGCCAGGTATCCACTCAGGGCCACGTCCAAGGCCATGGCCGTGCTGAACACCGTGTAGTCGATCAGCATGTGCCCGCAACCGGTGCGCAACTGCGCTTGGAACCGTTCCACTTCCTCGACGTACCGTGCCCGTAGCGAACGCGGGTCGGTCAACAAGCGACCCGTCGATTCCAATCCGTCAAACATCGTCGGACCGGAAAACGGCAGGGTCAATTCGGCGGCATCCCACAGGTTCCAGACAATCACCTCGTGCCGTCGATAGCGCAGTTGTTTGAGACCTTTGAGGATGGCTTCGGGAACGTCGAACAGGTCGCTGATGAGGATGATGAGCAGGCGGTGGTTGAGCCGTTCACTGAGTTCGGCGAGGACGCGGCCGATCGACGTCTTGGCGGGACCGGTTTTTCCGGCCAGTTCGTGGACCAGTGTTTTCCAATGGTGAGCGTTGTTCGATGGCCGCATGAAGTGAGTCAGGTGCTCGTCAAACAGCGTTAAGCCCACGGAGTCCTGCTGTTGCAGCGTCAGATAGGCGACGGCCGCCGCCACGGCGGTGGCGTATTCGTGCTTTGTCATCCCCTCGTTGCCGGAGCGATAACTCATCGACTCGCTGCAATCGACGACCAGCATGAGGTTCAGGTTAGTCTCCTGTTCGTACTCTTTGATGAAATACTTGTCGGTCTTGCCGTAGACTTTCCAGTCGATATGTCGCAGGTCGTCGCCCTGGGTGTAGGCCCGGTGATCGGCGAACTCCACGGAAAGCCCGCGCTGCGGGCTGTGATGGATGCCGCTGAAGAACCCTTCGACGATCAACCGTGCGCGTAGCTCCAGCCCGCTGATCTTGGCCAGCACCGTCGGGTCCAGGTACTTGCGATAATCGGTTGTTGCCGTTTGCATGGGACAACCCGCAACGCGCGGCGCTACCCTTGCACGGGATCGGCCGCGAACACCCGACGGGCCATGGCCTCGTCCATCGTCGCCGACGGGTCAGCGGGCAACGTCTCGATCAAATTCCGAATGATATCGTCGCTGTGGACCCCGTCCGCCTCGGCGTTGAAGTTCGTGAGGATGCGGTGACGCATAACGGGCCCGGCGACGGTACGGATATCCTCCGTGGATACATAATACCGCCCCTTGAGGATCGCCCTGGCCTTGCCCGCCAGCACCAAATTCTGTGACGCCCTCGGTCCCGCACCCCAGGCCACGTAGTCCTTAATCATCTTGGGGACGCTCCCCTGGTCCACCCGCGTCGATCGCACCAACCGCATCGCGTAGCGGATCACGTGATCGGCGCACGGCACTCGGCGCACGATTTCTTGAAGCTCGATCACCTCGCGGGCGTTGAGCGTACGATCAGTGGCCACTTCCTGCGGCGACGTGGTCATCCGAACGATCTGGAACTCCTCCTCCTCGCTCGGATATCCCACGAGCACCTTGAACATAAAGCGGTCGAGCTGGGCCTCCGGCAGTGGGTAGGTGCCCTCCTGTTCGATCGGGTTCTGCGTCGCAAGGACGAAAAATGGCCTGGGAAGTTTGTGGGGGAAACCGGCCGCGGTCACTTGGTGTTCCTGCATGGCCTCCAACAGCGCCGCCTGCGTCTTGGGCGGCGTACGATTGATCTCATCCGCAAGGACGACGTTGGCGAACACCGGTCCCTTCACGAAACGCAGCGACCGTGCCCCCGTACCCCGGTCCTCCTCAATGACTTCGGTCCCGGTGATGTCCGAGGGCATCAGGTCCGGCGTGAACTGGATGCGCGAGAAGCTAAGCGAAAGCTGCCGCGACAAAGTACTCACCAGCAACGTCTTCGCCAGGCCCGGCACGCCTTCCAGAATGCAATGACCATTGCAGAACATGGCGATCAGAAGCTCCTCCACGACCGCTTCCTGTCCGACAATGGTCCGCGCGATCTGCGAGCGCAGCCGGTCGTAGGCGGCGACCAGCTTCTCGACCAGGGCCACATCGTCGAGGGATTCGTCGGCCTCTCTCGCCTGCGGTTCCGTGGACATCACCAACTCCTTTTCTGGGTGTATTCTCCGCCCGGCGTCAGGGGGCTACATTGATGGCGTCGATCAGCGCCCGCAGCCGCCCCGTGCTCCGCCGGTCAAAGGCAAAGACCAGACGGGCTTGGTCCGGATAGGAGCCTTCTTCGCCCTCGATCGGACCGGGGGCCGGCTCAATCCGACCTTCGGTAAGAATATCGGCGAACGCCCCGTTGATCTGGGACAATGTTTCAGCAGAAAGCGAAGAGTTCAGGCGTAGCACGAGCCGGTCATCCACATAACGCATGGAATGATACCGGCGGTAGAAATTCACCACCGCCGCAGCCGCATCTTCCGCGCGGTCGAAGACTTGGAACAACTGCAAGTCGGTCGAGTCGATCATCCCGTGGCCGAGCAATTCCGTCTTCACATACTGCAACCAATGCTGCCAATACGTCCCACCCGGCTCCTCGCACATGATGATCGGGATGGGCGTCGTTTTCGCGGTCTGAACAAGTGTCAGGGCCTCGAATCCTTCGTCCTGCGTACCGAATCCGCCAGGGAACAGGACGATTGCCTCGGCCTCCTTCACAAAAATTAGCTTCCGCGTGAAAAAGTATTTGAAGTTGACCAGCTTCGGATCGTCGGTGATGAAGCTGTTCGTGGTTTGCTCGAAAGGCAGGCTGATCGCCACCCCAAAACTTTTTTGCCGCGTCGCCCCATGGTGGCCGGCGCGCATGATGCCGTCGCCCGCCCCGGTGATGACCATCCAGCCGTGGTCCTGCATCAACTCGGCGAACTTCCGGGCTTCGGCGTATTGTGGATGATGTTCCGAGGTGCGCGCCGAACCGAAGATGGTGACCTTGGGGACGTGTGCGTACGGGGCGAACACTTTGAACGCGTAGCGCAATTCTTTGAGCGCCGTGTTGAGGATCTTCAGATCGCCGCGATCGGCGCCGTCAGCCGCGAGGCGACAGATCGTCACCATCATCTGCGCCAACAGGTCGGTGTGTTCGCTCGAGGCGAACTCGGCCAACAGCTTGGCGATCGCCTCCGTCCGCTCTTGGCGCCGATCTTTCCCCGTCCCCGCCGCCGAACGGTCCGCTGTCAATTCGTGGTCCTTCATCGTCCGACGCTTTATTGAAACTCCTCTGAAAGACTATACGCCGCCCTTCCTGTACGGACCACCAGGCATATAGCGGCATGGAGCGGCCCACCTCTTTAGAGGTGGAGGCGAATGACCCTAAGAATCGAGGTAAGGCTCAATGGCGAGTTCCATGACCACCTCGTCATGGACCGGAACGCCGCGTTCGCCGACGACCGGTATTTGGGGCTTTACTTTGCGGGCTTCGTCGACCACGCCGAGGTTGATCGCGGTCATCCGAAATCCAAGGCGCTGGTAAAATTCGATCACCCGCAGGCGGTCGTTGGTCGTGGCGAGCCAGATTTTGCGGCAACCTTTTTTACGCGCCGCTTCGATCGCGTTCAGCATCAGCGACGACCCGATCCCCTCGCCCTCCAGCGTACTGTTGAGCGTCAGGACCTCCATTCCTTCCTCGTCGAGGTGATAGGTGAGAAGTCCCACGATTG
The DNA here is from genome assembly GCA_020056715.1 of Phycisphaerae bacterium. GTDB lineage: Bacteria > Planctomycetota > Phycisphaerae > UBA1845 > UBA1845 > SBAX01. The sequence goes on from JAGVHG010000192.1 coordinate 14,399, forward strand.
CCCCGTCGCGCCGTTCGACAAAGCCTTGCTCTTTGTGAGGGTAGAAGGCCTTGCCATGGCTCATGCTGATCTTGCTGCCCCAAAAGCGCTCGATGAAGTCGGCGACTTCGGCGCGGTCGGCATCGCGGATTTCGGTTCGGGCCATGACTCTAGTTCTAACCTGACTGAACGAGTTGTGCCAGCGACCTCGGGATCCGCCAACAACGCACTCCGCCGATCGGCGGACTCAAGGGCGTTGGCGCTGACTGGCGAAACCTTGGCTACACCCGCGCGGATTTGTGTGCGGTCGGCGCGTCGAGGTATAGAATACGCCCGCAGACGTTGCAGAGCAGGATGTCGTCGCGAGTCTGGAGCGCGTTGACCACCTCCAAGGCGACCTTCATGTTGCAGCCGCCGCACGCCCATTCGTCCCGTTTGGGGCGGAGCTTGGTGACGGGGGCCATGGCCTCACCCTCGTGACGCATGGCGACGCGATTGAAAATGTCGATCGCCGCCGCCGTGATCTTCCCGGCAAACGCCTCGCGACCGGCGGTGAGGCCGTCGCGTTCCTGTTGCGACTGGGCGTCAAACGCCTTGAGGGCCTCCTCGGCTGTTGCGGCATGCACCAGTAGCTTGGCCCTTTCGGCTTCGATCACCGCTCCTTCGGTCTTCATCACCTGAAGCTCATCCATAAGCTGAAGGATGCTATTCTCCACCTTGGAGTTGTCGGCCTTTTCCGTGTTCATCGCCGTGAGGATGGCCGCGTACTCTTTGTTCGTTTTCGCTTTGTTCAGCGCCTGACGATGTTTGTCGACGGCCTCCTCCCTCACCGCCACGTCCAGCGAAAGGGCGTCGAGCCGTATTTGACACTCCCGTGCCTTGCGGTGGTTTTCTTGAAGCTTCTCGTCGATCCGGCGGATTTGACGTTGGCGGAGTTCGACTTGGAGCGATTTGGATTCCCGGTCTCGTTGGATAGCGGCGAACCGCATCTCCACGGCCTGCAGGCGGCGGAGCTCTTCCAAAATTACACCCATTGACGGTCCCGCGGGTAAGGAGCCGGTCTCGCAGGCGGGCGCCATACCCTCGCCCCTGCCTACATGGGTGTATTATGGCCTACCATGCAGCACCACGCAAGAGCGCTTTTTCTTCGGCAGCTTTGGCCTGGTCTGGGCTGATTACTCGCCCAAACGCTCAAGGGCGTTTGTGCTGACTAGGCCTCCTGCCGGCTTGCAACCTGTGCTGTGCGTACCCGCTCTTCGCCCCAACGCTCACGGGCGTTGGGGCTGATGGTATGTGACATTCGCCGAACTACTCAAGGGTCGTTCGGCTGTCGGGGGCGGGGCGGACGCTAAGCCCGCCCCGTGCCTCCGTGCCTCCGTGCCTTCGTGGCTCATCGTTTCTGCGTTTCCCTTCACGGCGTACATCGTCCGCAACGGTCGCGGCATAGTGGAGTGCCGCACGTGCCGCCCGGACAGTGCCTCCCGCTGTCGATGCACGGCTGGCCGTCGTTGGTTCCGCCGGTACACGTCTTCACGCACATCCCGGCGCAACCCGTACAAGACCCGCCGCACGTCACCGCTGACGGACACACGCAAGGTCCGTTGAACGAATACTACAACCCTTTCACCGCGTCCACCGTCGCCGCGATGTCCAAGGCGTTGACATCCGCGTTCAGCTCCGGCACGTTGGGTTGCAACTGGGTGATCGCCTTCACCAGAGCGCCGGGCG
>JAGVHG010000181.1 GCA_020056715.1 Phycisphaerae bacterium
GTGGGTCAACGCCGAGTCGACAAACGTTTAGGCGATGGTCACAACTCATCCCCGCGACGACGCCTTGACGGCGCTGGAAGCCGCTCCAGTCGAATCCACCCGGATTCTGCGGCGGCGCAAGGGCGTGGAGCCGGCCAAAGACCTCGACCTTCTCGTTCTCGCTCAAATCGAGAACGGCGTCTTGGACCGTCACTCGAATTCGACCCGTGACGGTGATCTCACCCTCCACACCCTCGATGGATTCGGCTTCAAGAAGAAAGGCCGTGCGCTCGCCTTGGTAGGTCCACTTCGCGAAGGGGTTCGGCGAGTCGCCCAACACCTGCGGCTCTGAAACCACGGTCCCGCGAACGCGAGCGATGCGTCCGGTCGCATCCGCGTAGCGCTCGATGCTTGAAACCGGGGCGGTCCTTGCCGCTTGAAGATGCAATACGGCACCGACGCTCACGGCGGCGACAAAGATTAGAAGGGGGCCGATGTTCCTGCGGATTGTGCCTGAGATCGCAGGCAAACTGCTCACGACAAACAGCGAGAGGTAGGCAAGAACAGGGAACCGCAAGGAGTCGTCGAGCGCGATACCGGCGATAAGCCCCGCCGCCGCAGGAAAGAGCGGGGCGATTCGCATGATCGCAACTGATGCTCGTCGCAGGGTATTCATGGTGGACCGCGCTTCGTGGTGCAGTGCTGCCGCGATAGAAACGTCAAAACGTCAAAAAGTCAAAAAGCCGGAAGGGCAAAATCGGGATCGGCGCGGATAGGGGGTTGGGCTTTCGGTGTTTCCAGCCCGGCGTCCATCCGTCATAATGAAGGCGCTCTGTCGGATCGATCCGGCTTGAAGCGTAGCGAAATGACGAAGGTAATCAAAAGTGGCGACCGCCTTCCTCCGGCTTTTGATTTTTTGACGTTTTGACTTTTGACGTTTGTACGATGTCGATCGGTTTTCAGATTTGGTTCGTCTTGGCCTGTGGGATCGGGCTGGTTTGGCTGGTCCGGTTCGTCACCATCGGTTCCGTGCTTCGCCGCCGCTATGTCCTAAAGCCCGACGCATTCCAAGGCCCGCCGGAAAACGCCCCCCGTGTGTCGGTTCTGGTAGCGGCGAGGGACGAAGAAGACAACATCGAAACCTGCGTTACGACCCTCTTGGATCAGGATTATCCCAACTTCGAGCTGATCGTCATTAACGACCGCAGTCAGGACGGCACCGCCGCGATCCTCGCTCGACTGCAACGGCAATTCGGGGATCGACTGCGGGTCGTTACGGTCCGCGAGTGTCTCGACGGGTGGTTCGGAAAAAGCCATGCGATGCATGTGGGCGTAGCCGAGAGCCGCGGCGACTGGCTCCTGTTCACCGACGCCGATTGCCGACAGACCACTCGTCACACCCTTTCGATCGCCATGCAGGAGGCCCGCACCCACGGGACTGACTTCCTGAGCATCATCCCGATGCTCGAAAGTCGCGCTATTTGGGAGCGGATCCTGCAGCCGGCCTGTTCGTTGGTGTTGATTATTCGCTTCCTGCCTCAACGGGTGAACGACCCAAAGAAACGCATCGCCTATGCCAACGGGGCATTCATGCTCATGACCCGTCGTTGCTACAACGCCATCGGCGGCCACGAGCGGGTCCGGGCGCGGCTTAATGAAGACATCGAAATGGCCCGTCTGGCGAAGCAACGCGAGCTACGGCTGCGGGTGGTGGAGAACGAAGGGCTGTACCAGACGCGCATGTATCCGACCCCGCCCGCCGCCTGGACTGGGTGGAGCCGTATATTCGCCGGCGCGTTCAGCTCCCCGCCGAGGGTGCTTGCGGCATGCGCTGTCGTATTCCTGGTCGTATTGGTTCCCTGGATCAGCCTCGGCGTCGCACTGATTGGGCGTGCTTCGGGTACGGCGGATACTGCTTCGCTATGGGGAACCGCCCTGTGGACGTGGTTAAGCGTAGTCATCCTGCAACAACTGGTGATTACGCGCTTCTACGCGGGGGTCGGAATTGCGCGGGCGTGGTCATTCACTTACATTCTCGGCGTGACCGTTACGCTGGGGATTCTTGTCAATGCCCTGTTCAAAGTTCTCGGGGCTACGACGACGAAGTGGCGAAGCTCGACTTACCGCGGTGCTCGGACCATTCCCCAACCGCAAAGCGCATCGCCGAATCGGGTCGTAGGGGCCGAGCCGATCCAGGAACCCGCTGCGCCAACCTAACTTCCCCCAGGAATTGTAAGAGGCGGTCGGTTACGATAGGCTTTCCTATGTCCGCCTCGTGTGCGGGTCGGAAGATATCTAAATTCTACGGAAAGGAGATTCGATGAAAGTTCTTTGTCGATATTCGCGTCTGTTCGTTGTGCTTAGCGCGTTCGTCGCCGCGGGATCGGTCCGAGCCGCGGGGACGGAGTTCGATTTTAAGGATCCCAAGGGCGTCAACAGCATCTCGTTTACGCTCGATTCGTTGCTCGAACCTTTTACCGGCGTGGCCTCGGGGATTTCGGGCAAGGTCACGTTCGATCCGGCCGACCCGAAGGCCACGAAAGGGACCATCACCGTCGAGACCAAGAGCCTGCACCTTGAGAACGAGGGAATGAAGAAAACACTGCACGGGCCGGACTGGCTCGACGTGTACAAGAACCCCAAAATCGATTTCACCATCAAGAAGGTCACCGAGTCGAAGTCCTCCGCGGAAAATGTGTTTGAGCTTACCGTCGTCGGCGACTTGACCTGCATGGGAGTGACCAAGGAACTCACCGTCCCGATAAAGGCGACCTTCCTTCCCGGCAAACTCGGCGAGCGTTCCAGCAAGCTCACCGGCGATCTGCTCGTGCTTCGGGCGAACTTTGCGATGAAGCGCAAGGATTTCGGCATCAAGCCCGATATCCCGGACAAGGTGGTGGCCGAAGAGATTCAACTGCGGGTCTCCATTGCCGGGGTAAGTCCCAAGAAGTAGTATGGCGTTCATGGGCACCGACGGCTCCATATCGACGTGCACAGTCGTGCACCGCCGATCAGAACCGGGAGCGCAAGCAACCGGCCAAAGGACCCCGCGCTTGCGCTTGGGGTTCGGAAAGTTGTCGCGCAACCACCGACGAGCCTTTACACTCATCGAGTTGCTGGTCGTCATTGCGATCATCGCTGTTCTGGTGGGGGTGCTGATGCCGGCGCTTTCTCATGCCCGCGCCCAGGGCTACTCCGTCCGGTGTCGGGCCGGTCTTCAACAGGTCGGAGTGGGCCTGGTTCTGTACAGCAACGAGAACCAAGACTTCGTCGTGCCATCGTACAATCTTCCGAGGGCACCCGGGGCGATGACCAACTTTACGGGCGGACCGGAGCAGCCGCTCGACGGCTGGGCGACCATCTTGGACCGTGAGGGGTACGTTGTGACCGGGGAAAGGGACACCAAAGGCGTTTTCCACTGTCCCAAAACGGTGGACGTGGAAGGGATGAAGGACGGCCAGACCGGTTTCAGTCGCGACAAGCCGCGCGGCTGGACGGACTGGCCGCTGAAATTCACGGGCGTCGGCGGCGACAGCAAGCCCAAGGTCGCCGTAACCATCCCGGAGCGCCGCTTCAACAAGATCATCCGGGTCAGCTATTGGATCAACGCCTACAACCCGATCGGCAACAGGCCGTCGGACATCGAGAAGGCCGATCTCCACTACACGGCATCGGTGGGATTGGGTCCGGACTCGCGTGGCAAGTACGTCGGGTTACATAAGATGACGAGTTACCGACCATCGCTGTTCATCGTGGTCTCCGACGGTTTGTACATGGGGCGGCAGGCGGTCACGCGGCTGGGGGACCAGAACAGTCGCATCGGGTACCGTCATCCGGGAATGAAGTTGCTGGAAGGCTCGGCGAACATCGCACTTGCCGACGGACATGTCGAGGGGATTGACGGCGACCGCTTCCCGCGCACTTTGACCGCCGCCGATTCACAAGAAGTGGCGGACGAGAAACGAAAGGAAAACCTCAGGGGTCCGTCGATCTACGCCGATCCGCGTAAGGTCTTTCCGTGAAGGGCGCGACGATGCCTTTGCTTGATGCAGATGGAGTGAGACAATGACGACGCACGATCCTCTACGATTCATTGCTTGGGGAGTGCTCGCGCTCACCCTTGCCGTAACCACTGGGCCGCGATCGCTCGCCCAAACACCGCCCGCGACCTCCCCGGCCGCGCAGCCGCCGATGCCGCAGCCCGACAAATCGCCCGTGGTTGCGCCCGGCAGCCGCGTCGAACGGGACATCTCTTACGTTGCGCGCGGCGGCGATCAGCAGAAGCTGGACGTGTACGCCCCCCGCGACGTCAGGGCGGCGGCGGTGGTGATCTTCGTCCATGGCGGCGAATGGACCAAGGGCGACAAATCCGAAGTCAGCTACAAGCCGAAGTACCTCAACGAGAACGGCATCGTCTTCGTCAGCGTCAACTATCGGCTGAGCGGCACGGCGAAGCACCCGGCCCAGGTGGACGACGTGGCCGCGGCCGTGCGATGGGTTCGTGATTCCATCGCCGAGTACGGCGGCGACCCGCAAAAGCTGGTGCTGATGGGCCATTCGGCCGGGTGCCACCTCGTGACATTGGCAGCGCTCGATCCCCGTTCGCTGGCGAAAGTCAATCTCAAGCCCTCGGATCTGAAGGGCGTCGTGAGCTGGAGCGGCGGCGCGTTCGATCTTGTTGACAAGGTGAAGAGCGGCGGCATGTACGCCGATTACATCCGCCTGAACTTCGGCGAGGACGAGCGGAAGTGGCGCGAGGCGTCGCCGATGACGCACGTCGGTGAGTCCAAACCGATGCCGCGGTTCCTTTTCGCCAGCGCTGAAAGAGGCAACCCCGCCTCGATGGTCGCCAGCGAGAAAATGGTTTCGCTTGTACGCGATTCCGGCGGCATCGCGGAAGCCGTGGTTCTGTCGGGCAAAGACCATTCCGGCGCGAACCACGAAGTCGGAATGCCCGGCGACAAAACAGGCGATATTCTCGTCCGCTTCGTGCGCGAAGCGGTCGGGCCGCATAAGGATCGAAACTCGGTAGAACCGCTGGACCTTCAACTCGCCGTCAGAGTGCACCCCGGCATTCAGAAGGGTCTGGCCTTTCTCGTGGCCGGTCAGCAGGCCGACGGGGGGTGGGAGGCGTTCGGGAAGTCAAATCCCGCGATCACCGCGCTCGTGATCAAAGCATTGGCCCAGGACGCCGACTACGGACCCAATCATCCCGCGGTCCGTCGTGGTTTGGAGTCGATCCTCCGCCACGTTCAGCCCGACGGGGGCATCTACGTGGACGGCGAAGGAATGCCCAATTACCACACCAGCGTTGCCCTGATGGCCTTAGCCAGCATGAAGGACCCGGCCCTCGATGGGAAGATCAAGGACTCGCAGCAATTCCTCAAGAAGCTCCAGTGGGACGACGGCGAGGGGCATGAGGCCGCAAGTTCCTGGTACGGCGGGGCGGGATACGGCAAGCACAAGCGTCCCGACCTATCCAACACCCAGATGATGCTTGAGGCCTTGCGGCAAAGCGGATTGTCCTCCGATGATCCGGTTTATCAAAAGGCGATGGTCTTTGTGTCGCGATGCCAGATGCTTGGCGAGACCAACGACCAACCGTTCGCCCAAGAGAGCCGCGACGGCGGATTTGTGTATACCCCGGCCAACGGCGGTGAGTCGATGGCCGGTACGGAAGTGGCCGGCGATCGCCCGCGACTGCGAAGCTATGGCTCGATGACTTACGCCGCCTTCAAAAGCATGTTGTACGCGAAGGTTGATCGCAACGACGCTCGCGTGAAGGCGGCCATCGATTGGATCCGCCGGTACTATACCTTGGACCACAATCCGAACATGCCCGCGGCTCAATCGAAGGAGGGGCTGTTTTATTACTACTATGTTTTCGCCCGGGCGATGCAAGCTTGGGGTGAGGAGTCGATCACCGACGCGGGCGGCCTGCCGCACCCCTGGCGCAGCGAACTATGCGAAAAGCTGCTATCCTTACAACGTGACGACGGAAGCTGGGTCAACGAGGCCGACCGCTGGTACGAGGGCAACCCACACTTGGTGACGGCCTACGCGATCCTCGCTCTTCAGACAGCATTGGAGCGATAGAGACTGTAGGCTATAGGCTATAGGCTGTAGGTTATAGGGTGGAAGTTCTGCGGATCGGGCGTGCCTACGGTCTACAGCCTAAAGCCTACAGCCTCATTCGAATGGGAGAGTGGTCTCCTATGTGCGCGGACGAATCCGGTTACGCAGAGTTGCCGGGCGACGAGGGAACTCCGCCCGTCGAGGACTCCTACAAAGCCGACGACACGGATTCCACTGCTCAAGAGCAGTGGCACCCCGTTGAAGAGGATGATCCGAGCCTTCTGGATCGCGGATCGCGATCCCTCGCAGGCGCCACTGTCGAGGACGGCACCGAAGCACGAGACCTTTCAGGGCTTAGTCCGTCCGGGGCCGACGCCGAAGTCGCGAGCGATGTGGCGGCGGGTTTGATTGAATCTGCCGCCGCGACGACCGTTATCCACCCGGAGCAGACCGGCGATTGGGAGAACGAGCTTTCGGCCCACCGCGTGGCCGTCGAGCTTCGCCGGATTGAGTCGGACGTCCGGGCCGTCATCGAGGAACGCGATCCTAAGCGCAAGCGGAAGCTCAGCGGAACACACCGATGGCACGAGTTGGAGGATGACATCTTAGCCTGGCGGTTCAGCGGGCGGTTTGAGGAGGATACGTTGCGCCGCGTGCAGGAATTGATCGGACGGCGTCATTATCTCTTCCGGCGTCTTCGTTTCCTCGCGTCCACTCGCCCAGCCTGGAACACGTAGGGGGTTACTGTGGGACCGATTTGCCAGTTGGTCGGGTGTGGCGGTCGGTGCGAGAAGGGATTCTCGCACCAGTAAGCGGATGGCCTCATTCGGCTGCGTTCGGCTATTGCGACGGGCCGCCATCGCTCAGTACAATTCCTGCATTATTGAGATTCACAACCCAACCCCAAAGGAGCGGATATTTATGAGTTTCTCAACCGATATCAGAAGATTCTACGTCAATGCGAGTGCCGCGGTATTCTGTCTTGCTTTCGCCGTGTCAGCGGAGGCGCAATCCGACGTCAAGTCCGTCACGACCACCGGCCGGGCGGCGGGGACAGGCGTTAAGGTCAAGGACGAAGCCAAGCAGGACGCCAAGCGAAACGCCGTCAAGGAAGCGTGCGGCGAGCTCATCAACGTGCAGAGCCAGGTCCAGGATTTTGAGCTTAAGCGCGACCGCATCCTCGCCACCGCGGCGGGCTACCTTACGGATTTCAAGGTCACCCGCGAATGGGAGGAGAACGGTATTTCGTATTGCGAAATTTTCGCGACGGTCTCCACCGGCAAGTTCGCGGTCGATTGGAAGGCGCTGTTCGAGCACCTCAAGGAGGACGTGGGCAATCCGCGATGTGTGATCGTCATACTCGAGGACAACGACACCGAGGACGCCAAACCGCCCGTCGTGAACGGAGTCTGTCAGTCCAAGATGGAAAACTACTTCCTCCAACACAATGTAAACCTCATGGACAAGGGCGTGAGCGAAGGTGTCCGCAATCGCGACGTGGCGCTTGCCGCGGCCAACGATGATGTGGCCGCGCTCGCCCACCGCGCGTCCGAGTTCAAGGCCGAGGTCCTGGTGCTCGGTCGGGCCGAGGCGCGATACGCCGGCGCGGTCGAACTAGGCGGTCGACCCCTGCACAAGTGGGATGCAACGCTTAACGTCCGAGTCGTGCAGGCCGATTCATCGCAAATGCTCGCCTCCAATAGTTACCGCCTGACTAAGCCGGTCAGCTCGACCACGATCGGCTCGGGCGATGAGGCACTTGTAAAACTCGTCGAGGAGGTCGCGCCGCGGGTGTTGTACGACACGGCTGAGGCGTGGAAGAAACGCACGACGGCCTTTCAGGTGGTGCCGGTCGCTTTCGAAGGCGTGTCGCGCACGGACTTCCGCAAGAAAATCGTCCCGGCTCTTCTCCAGCTTCGGGGAGTGCAGCAGGGCGATGAAGGCGTCAAACTTCGCGAGGCGGTCAATGATATCGTGACGGCCGAAATCTACTGGGGGTTGGACCTGAACTTGCTCGCCGATTCCATCGAAGATTTGAGCGTCGAAGGCTTGGCGTTTGCCGTAAAAGAACAGTCCGGCAATCGGATCGTGTTCAAGGTTATTGCCAAGCCGTAGCCGCCGAAGGCCGGTACTTCTGGAAAGGAGACTGGGGCGATGGTCATGGCGAAATCGTGCGGTTCCGGCGGCATCCAGGCCTCGCGACGTAAGACCCCGCGGGTTTTTGTACTAACCTCGCCTATCGTTGACCTATCTAACACTACAGCGCTATGTCGTTTCATGACAATCTTTGAGGCGTGATGTTTTGGCGGCGTGGTTTCGGGCCTGGTGGTACTGAATGATTTTGGCGACGA
>JAGVHG010000097.1 GCA_020056715.1 Phycisphaerae bacterium
AAGGGGGCACGCCACCCGCGGCTTTCCAGAAGCTGCGCCCAACTTTGTTCGTTTGCGGGTCCGAAGGCCGCCCCCTTGCCGGCCTCGAACAACTCCTGCATAACGGCGTCGACCGCCGATCGGCTGGTCGCCCAGGGCAGGGCCTGAGAAACCTTCCCTCCGAGGCGCTCCGCCAACGCCCGAAGCACGTCATACGGGTCTTTTATGCCTGGGGGTGGATTCATCACCGGCTGGGCGAGCGAGACGACCGGATGCCCGGTTAGTGTGTGGGCGACGTTGAAATCCCAACGATGAAAACTGTGAAGATGCGGAACGACCAGATCGGCGTGTCGGCTGCTGTCGTTGTGGTAGGCCGTCACCGCCACGACAAAGGGAACCTTGGACAGGGCCGCTCCGAGCCGCTTGCCCTCGGCCAGCGCGAAAACCGGATCCGTATCCACCAGGACGAGGACCTCGGTTGGGTAGGGATGACCGCTCTCGATCGAATCCGCGAGCAGATCGACGGCGCTGTCCCGGAGACGGCGCTTGGCCAACGCGCCGTCCAGGCGCGGTGCAGCCAAACCACGGTCCGCGACTGCATCGACCTCGGCGTCGCTCTCCAACACGCTTAACTCTTGGAAAACCGTAACGCCTCCCGGCACGTCGATGTTGCCCGCCAAAGCATTGAGGGCGTGAATGGCCATCCGGTCGTAGGTGGTCTGGACGCCGCATCCGCCGCCGTCGAAACCGATGGCAACCGCCGGACGATTAGCGCTGAACTCGCGGGCGAGGCGAAAGATGGTCCCCTCCTGCACGCCTGTAAGCTCTTGGACGGCACCCGGTGCATACTCCTGCAGGACGAGGCGGCGGAACCCAAGGTGTGTTACATCATCGCGGTCGACCCAGTCTTCAAAGCCAAATCCGTGGTGCTCGACGAAATCAGCGTCGTAGAGTCCTTCTCGAACCATGACATGGGCTATACCCAAAGCCACGGCGCCTTCCGTACCCGGACGGATGGGGATCCACTCATCGGCCTTGGTGGCGGTGAGCGAGAGTCGGGGCTCGAGGTGTACCCATTTTGGTCGGAACCCCGGCCGCCCGCGGCGAAACTCGGCGAACGCCCGAGCTGCCTGTTCGGTCGACCAGTGGGCATCCAGCCACCCGCTGGACAGCGAAAGCACGTAAGCGGACGCGGCGAGGTCGTAGCCGATCCGCTGTCGCACGCCGTGCGTCGCCAGAATAGCGGGCAGCGCGCCAAGATTGTCATCTGGGAACACGTCAATGACATTTGGGGTCCCGTACGCTTGGGCAAACCGTCGCCAAGCGGTGCGCGTCAAACCGCGGTCCCGTCCCAAGAGCACGCACAGGCCCTCGGGCCGGCCCGACTCACGGAGTCGGCCCAGCTTGTCGGCGAGCAGACCCGTCACGGCGTCCCATTCGAGCGGTTCCCATTGCCCCGATCCCCGCGTTCCGGTGCTCTTCTGCGGTTGCTGAAGCCGATCGGGATTGTAGACATCTTGCAGAACCGCCGAGGCACGGGAGCAGAGTCCACCCCGGTTGATGGGGTGATCCTTGTTTCCCCGGACGCCGACCGCACACCCGTGGACGACACGCACGCGTAGCCCGCATCCGCCGGGACACATCGAACACAGCGTGTTGACGAACTGTTCGGTGGGCAGACCCTCCTTGCCGGCTGCATACTCGAGGAACCACGGGCGCGGCGCCGCACAGGCCCAGGCGGCCGTACCGTAGGCCGCGCCAAGTGCCGTCAGGAATTCACGACGGTTGAGTTCCAGCCAGTCCTTCATCGCCCAGTCCACCCCTCGGCTACTGTCCCACCGGCTTCATCGAATGCTCACGCGAGGCTATGAGGAACTTCATCTCCACCGGTTCGATCCGATCCCCTTTCTCGTCCGTCACCAGCGCCTCGGTCGAATACTCGTAGTACAGCGACGCCGTCACCACCAGGCGCGAGGCCTTGATGTCCCGAAACGGGATTTCAATGGATCGCACCTCGTTGGGCTTGAGCCGCGTGTCGCTGCGCACTTTGGCGGCGCTGATGAAGACCTCATGCTCCCGCCGTAACGTCCGCCCACTTTCGTCCATCATTACGATTTCGAAGGGAATCTCCCGCTGGCCGATCATCTCGCCGGCTTTCAGCAGTTTGACCTCCAGCACAGCACGGTGCATAGGCAGGCCCGTCGGGAAACAATGCCCGCTTCCCTCGTTGGCCACTTTCAGAAACACCCACACCTTGTCCGACACCCATTCGTAACCCGCCACCTCCAGCGTGACGGCCTTGCGGACTCGCTCGATATCGTGCGAGCCGGAAATGTTGTGAAGGTTCACGACACCCGGACTCTCGGTTTTCACGTCCAGTGACACGGTGCGACCTGCAACCAGGGGCATATGACAGTCCTGGCATTGCTTTCCGCGCTCCGCGTAGGAACTGCTCTTCCACTCGCTGAAGGTCCCGAGGACCGGTACGCCGTTTGCGTTCTTGTAGTCGTGGCAGGTCGCGCAGAACTCCGAACGCTTAAAAAGATCGGAATGCACGATTTGATGCGCGGGCGATTGAGCGTGCCGGAGTGGACCATACTTCGTCTTACCGAGAGCGAAACGAACGGGATCAGCAGGATCGGCTAGCTCGACCGCATGGATGCTGTGGCAGAAATCACAGGTAATTCCTTCCTTAGTAATCGCTTCTTTGACGGCGTAGTCACCCCCGTGCCGTACGGTCGGCGCGTGGCAGGAGAGGCATAGACGGCTCTTTTCCTCGCCATAGGTCTCGTTGCTTCGCCGGAAGCCCGCCTGGAATACACCATTGCTCCAGGAATTCGCGTGTAGCGACTGTCGCCAGACCGCGTGGATGGCCTGGTGGCACTCCCCACACACCGCTGAGGAAGTCCAGCCGTTGGGATTGAGCTCTGGGGGAGGCTTGCCGAGCTGTCCGCCAGTCGCTTCGGGCTGCTGACCTAGGGCGCCGCCGCACTCTGGGTTCAAGACCGGTGTCACCAGTATCGCACCGGCAGTCACCACCAATCCACGAAACGTCGAAACGTCAAAACGTCGAAACGTCGAAATAGAAACGGTGAAATACCAAAACACGTTGGCCTTTGTTGTCTTGACTTTTTGACTTTTCGACGTTTCGACGTTTGCCAAGCACGCTCCCCTATTCATGTCGCTGCCTCCAGCCCGATCCGCAACGTCCTGCCGGACCATGCGAAGAAACCG